>NZ_LHPH01000018.1:0-94439 GCF_001298125.1 Pseudoalteromonas porphyrae
CTATAAGCTCTCTGAAGGGCCGTTGGAGACTACAACGTTGATAGGCAAGGTGTGGAAGCATAGTGATATGTTAAGCTAACTTGTACTAATTACCCGTGAGGCTTAACCATACAACGCCAAACGCGTTTTATGTGACTGTTTAAGCGCAAGAAGTTAAGATTGTAGGTCGTGATTTATCGCGACAACTAAAGTAGATTTACTAACAGCTGTAAGCGATAAGCTTAAAGTTGTAAGAAGACAATTATCAGTATTTTCCAAATTTTAATTAATTGGCTCGAAAGAGCGAATTAATACCAAATTTGCTTGGTGACAATAGCGTTTTGGACCCACCTGATCCCATGCCGAACTCAGTAGTGAAACGAAACAGCGCCGATGATAGTGTAGCATTTGTTATGTGAAAGTAGGTCATCGCCAGGCTCCAAATTAAAAGTCGCATTGCGCAAATATAAAAATAAGAAAATAGAAAAGAATTTTCTTGGTGACAATAGCGTTTTGGACCCACCTGATCCCATGCCGAACTCAGTAGTGAAACGAAACAGCGCCGATGATAGTGTAGCATTTGTTATGTGAAAGTAGGTCATCGCCAGGATTTAAATTAGAAAAAGCCGCTTCAGAGATGAAGCGGCTTTCTTTCGTTTGGAAGAAAGTGATGTAACGGCCAATTAAAAAATAAACAGACTCATACCAATCGGCTTAAACATTTAACCATTCTAGCGGACTAAATAAAGCGCTAACTGCGTTAGTAATTTTTCATGTACGACTGCATGTATGCAGGAGGTAGAGCAATGCAGGAGCAATTGCCGAGAACAACACCATGTCAAAATATCTGCCTTGTTATCACTGTATTTATCTTTCGCTATAAATGGTCATTAACTTAACACGATTGGTATCAGTCGTAGCATGAGGGATTGCGGCCGAACACGAGAGAATTGAAAGGAAGGTTATTATACCAATCTGCATAAATATTTGAACAATTTAACGAATTAAATCAAGACTATAATGTCGTTAAAGATTTTTTATTTAGAACAACTAGGGCGTGTTGACCTTTCGTGATTGATTTTGCAGCAGTATGTTTGGTATTTAGGCAAGGCAGAGCCTATGTCGTGTGGTTGTTCCCCATAAATAGGCGATAACGCAGTATAAATGCCAAACATGCGCTGCCCAAAGGGTTCTTCCTAGGGGCGATTGACTCTTTGTTACTCGGTTTTTACTTAGCCCGCTAGGTTACAAACCTCGCGCCGCGATTAAATCGCCCCTAGATTGAACAAATTTCAATCCACAAAGGTCAACACGCCCTAGATATAAAAATTTTTGCCTAGTTATAGCGCAATTTTCTTGTCATTAAATAGACCCCATATCTACGCTGATTGGTATTACATCAGAGATATACCCTATAACAGGATGAAGGGTGATGTAGCTTTTTAATTTTGAAGAACTTTTTCTTTGTGAAATTTACAATTAGAGTAACAAAGTTACCTCGTTTGAAGTTAACATGATAGAATTTTATCTCTCTTTACAATTCCAGTGAGGGTCAAATTGCCTACCTCTGATTATCAACAAGTATTAAATGACATCACCGCAGATGTACAGCCATTACTCTCACAGGGTAAAGTTGCTGATTATATTCCTGCGTTAGCTGAAGTGGATGCTAATCAATTTTCAATTGCGATTTACACAACTGACGGTCAGACATTCTGTGCTGGTGATTGCTCCAAACGTTTTACAATTCAATCAGTCTCCAAAGTGATGACTTTAACGCTAGCGTTACAACGCTATGGTGACGAGTTATGGGAGAGAGTAGGTAAAGAGCCATCAGGAACTGCATTTAACTCGCTAACGCAGCTTGAGTTTGAAAAAGGTATACCACGTAACCCTTTTATTAATGCAGGTGCGATCGTCACCTGTGATGCGCTATATAGTCGATTATCGGCACCGATGCATTCCATGTTAGAAGCGTTTAGAACTTTATCAGGAAATAAAACGATTCGTATCGATAAAAAAGTTGCTAGCTCTGAGTATGAGTTTCGTCACCGTAATGCCGCGATGGGGCATTTGATGAAGTCCTTTGGTAACTTTAATAATGAAGTTGATGATGTATTGTGGGCATACTTTAACTTTTGTGCGATAGAGTTAAACTGCATTGAACTAGCTAAAGCGTATAATTTTTTAGCAAATAAGGGGGTTGATAATACTTCAAACCGCCAAGTCCTTTCTAGCCTTCAGAGTAAGCAACTAAATTCATTGTTGTTTACGAGTGGCTTATATGACGCAGCTGGGGACTTTGGTTATAGGGTTGGAATGCCTGGAAAGTCAGGTGTGTCAGGAACAATTTTAGCCGTTTTACCTAATAAATTTACAGTGGCTGTGTGGTCCCCTGGGTTAAATTCATTTGGTAATTCTGTTGCGGGAATAGCAGCATTGGAGCTGCTATCTAATAAGCTTGATATCTCTATATTTTAAATAAATACCAAGGGGGCTATTGTTCCCAATAAACTTGTTCAAGGCAATCTTCTCGCTCCGGTAAGCCACGAGATAGGCGAGGGGAGTGCTGAACCAATACTTCAAAGCTAGCTCGGTTAGCATACTTACTTATTTGTGATAATGATGAGTAAGTCATTGCTGGTTGTTGGTGCTTAGCTGAATTACCTACATTGAGTTTATGATAAACATTTGCAGATAAGTCATGTAATACGGCTGCTAATGCGCAATCACCTGCACCATTGGTATTTTTAATCGAGTCTGGGCCACCCATAAATGGTGCTGTGTGGCTATATGCACGGGTAGGCTGTTGACAGTCAACTTTGCGCATAGCACGAGAAAATTCATAGCGATTGAAATCTGGTATTGCGCCAGGTAATAATGGGTACTCAGTTTCTCGTTTAAACTGCTCATCGATATAGCCCGCCATAAATAAGCCTTTCTCACCTGCGGTACAGATCACTAAATCGACCCAATCAAGTGCTTTATCTGCGGCGAGTAGAGGGTCTTCAAAGCCTGTTATTGCAAGCCCTTCTTCCTCATTCATTGCCAAAATATCAACGTGCTTATCGACAAAGTTCGCCCACCAAGTAGGGTCTTGTTCGATTAAGAATTTAGTCCCTAATGTAAGTACTACCGGTACGTCGGCATCATTGGCATATTTGACCGCTTGCATTGTAGCTTCGGTCATAGTTTCATTGCCTTGTGTACGCATAAGGTAAGCACTTATCACTAACGCAGATGAGTTTTCGATGAGGTTTTGATCGATTGATTCAGGACGTAAATGATTCATTAAACCTGCGCTGATCGCAAAGGTACGTTCACCAGTATCGTCAATGAGTGTGAAACAACGACCGATTGGACCATCTACAGGTTGCAGATAATCTAGATCTACGCGACTTGAGGTGTTGCATAAAAAACGATAGGCGTAGCTACCAATTTTAATATTTTCGCTCATCACGCCCAACAGTACAGAGCGATCATCTGCTAGTACTGAGTAGTTGTGCATGGTATTGCCAATGGTACCACCGGCAAACTCATAATCGATCATGTCGTTGAGTTTTAAACGATCATATAATGCATTGGTTATGTCATTATCAATAACCTGCGACATACCTCGGCGCAGTTGAAATTCGTCTAGGAAAGCTTGATCGACTTTAGCTTCTATATCAACTACGATTTGATCTATACCTGTGATGTAGCTGCGGTGCAACCTATCACTGGCATTGAGTTGATTAGTAAGTGGATCTTTTGCTTCCACTGGAAAATAATGTTTATGCCTGCGGCGTCCAGGAAATTTCATTTGCTACCCGTGTGTTGTGAGCTAAATAAAAAAAGCGAGGGATTATATCGCAAGTTGCACTGTATGAGCCATGCTAAAGCGGTTTTAATTTGTTTTATTTTTATCACTAATCAGTATGGTTATGATTTTATATCTCTAAATGAGTATAATTAAACAATAATTAGCAAAAGATTAAGTCAATGAGTGAGCTATTGAACGACCAATACTGGATGACACAGGCCTTAGAGTTCGCAAAAAAAGCTGAGCAGCTAAATGAAATTCCCGTCGGTGCGGTGCTGGTCAAAGACAACCAGTTTATTGCTGCTGGTTATAATCGATCTATTACAGATAATGATCCTTCAGCACATGCTGAAATGATTGCGATACGTGAAGGCGGTAAGATGCTTAATAATTATCGCCTTATTGACTGTACGTTATACGTAACCTTAGAGCCTTGCTCTATGTGTGCAGGATTATTGGTACACAGTCGGATTAAGCGTTTGGTATTTGGTGCGGCGGATGAAAAAACAGGATCTGCCGGCTCTATAATGAACTTATTGCAAGATTGTAGATTAAACCATCAAGTTGAAGTTGAAGCTGGGGTATTAAGTGATTTATGCGGTCAAACCATTTCAGATTTTTTTAAACGTCGCCGAGGAGAAATAAAAGCTGCAAAGCAGGCATTGCGAGACCTGAAGGTTTAACCTACAGGGGCTGCAACGTTTAATTCCGCCATTTGTTGCATGGCAAACATTCTACGACGCCAAATTACTTTTTTCTGCAGGTTACGCAGCATTATTCTGCGACGGGTAGATGATGAATAAATAACATTCCGTTTAAACGAATGTGTGCGACGACGTTTCAGCATGGTTTCCCCTGAAAATGTGAGAGTGAGAAAGATATAATTTAATTATATACTTGATACTACACATTAGTGATCATTTGGTGACAAGTAAATAGATATTTTAGTTTGTACTGTTTTATCTTATTTAAAGTTGTGTGAGTCGCACTATGCTCTACTTTATTGCTTACTTTTAGTCATTACAGGTGCTTTTATTTGATCTTTTTTAGGTTCCGCCTTGTCATTATTTAGATCTGTAGGAGCTAGCAGTATTGGTGCTTCATTAATCGCATTATTTTCATCCAACCAAACTAACGCATCATAATAGCGACGAATATTGTCTACATACTTAACTGCAACATCACCGCGAGAATAGCCATACTTGGTTTTTCGGTAATAACGCTTTTTAATGAGTAGCGGCAATCGTTTTTTCACATCAGCCCATTTATCAGGGCTGGCGCCTTGTTGCTCCGTTATTATGCGGGCATCATTTACATGACCCCAACCAATATTGTATGAGGCTAAAGCCAACCAAGTACGATCAGGTTGTGGAACTCTATCTGGAATTCTTTTTACAAGTTTAGCTAAGTACTCAGAGCCTCCTTTTATATTTTGCTCTGGCGCTAGGCGGTTAGTTACACCCACTTGTTTTGCTGTATTACGCGTTAGCATCATAATACCGCGCACACCTGTCGGCGACCTCGCTCGTGGATTCCACATGGACTCTTGATAGCTTAAAGCCGCTAATAAGCGCCAATCTAGGCTGCCAGCATATTGCTCAAACCAAGGTTGATATTTAGGGAGTGTTTCTTTAATTGCCTCTATATAGGCAAGCGTATTCACATAATTGAACTGACGTACATGACCAAAGTATTTCTCTTCTAAAACATATAGTTGATTGTTTTGTTTGGCATCACCAAAAAATGGCACCATTAACGCATATAAGGAATCATCACCATCTTTACGCAATAACCACGCAATAGGATCGTTGCGAGTAACAGAAAAACCAATACTTAGATTGGGGTGGTAACGTCGAAATAGTGAAAGCGTATGAGAATCTGCAAGTGTGTAATCTATTTCGCCATCTATCACTGCTTGTAATAGCTCTTCTTCATCAAGATCTTCAGTTTCTTGCCAACTAATATCTGGGTGCGTGTTTTTTATCTGCTGCAATGCTAATGAATGGCTACTTTTTGAAAGGACAGTTAGGTTACCTGTTAGATCATCAAAGTCACGTGGGCGAACTCGACCTTGTTTATAAACAAGCTTTTGACTTATTGTGCGGTAGGTTGGACCAAATCGATAGTCTTGGGCTCTGACTTTATTATAGGTTAAACCAGAGGCTATTAAATCTAAATCACCACTATCAAGGCGTGAGAACATATCTGATAAATTAAAAAACGGCACCATTTCCAGTTCAACACCAAGGTGATTAGCAAACTCTTGCGCAAGTTCGTATTCAAAGCCTTGCTCACCTTGGACTGCTTGGTAATAGTTACTTGCGCCCGCGAGGGTGCCTACTCTGATTTTATTTTGAGTTTTTATCTGGCTGAGTTGAGATTGTTGCTGCTGCATATCGCATGCACACAAAAACATTACTAACGTAATGATTGTAATTAGCTTTTGTTTGAACATAGCGAGCCCCTTAAATCCAATAATACACTTATATCAAAACTAAGTGATGACGTCACTTGGCGATTGGTTTTATTGCGTTTATTCCCTGTAGTATAAAATTTAGAAGATAATTTGATGAAAAGTGTAATTTTGAGTTAAATATGAACCCTATTTGAACTATAATGGCCGTCTAAAATATCGTTCAATCCCTAACCCCGGATGAAAATACCTATGTTGATCCTTCGTGGTGCACCAGCACTTTCCGATTTTAGAGTTCAGAAAATTTTAGCCCGTTGCCAACAGGCGCAACTTCCAGTCACTAATGTATACGCTGAGTATGCACACTTTGCAGATCTAACTGCAGAGCTTTCAAGTGACGAGCAAATTAAGCTTGAGAAGTTACTTACCTATGGTCCAACGATTGCCGAACATACACCAGCAGGAACATTGGTGTTAGTAACACCTCGTCCTGGCACAATCTCGCCATGGGCTTCAAAAGCGACGGATATTGCACATAATTGTGGGTTAACTCAAGTACACCGTGTTGAGCGTGGCATTGCTTATTATGTTGAAGGCGATTTAAACGCCGAACAATTAAACCAAACTGCCGCTTTATTACACGATCGTATGACTGAGGCAACGCATAGCTCATTTGATGACGCTGCTAAGTTGTTCCGTACCGACGCACCGAGCCAAATGTCATCGGTTGACATTTTAGGTGGTGGACGTGAAGCACTTGCTAAAGCAAACGTTGAGCAAGGTTTTGCGCTTGCTGATGATGAAATTGATTATTTGGTAGAAAACTTCCAAAAGTTAGGGCGTAACCCGAACGACATCGAATTATTTATGTTTGCACAAGCAAACTCAGAGCATTGTCGTCATAAAATATTTAATGCAGATTGGACTATTGATGGTGTAGTACAGCCAAAATCACTGTTTAAGATGATTAAGAACACCTATGAGCTTAACCCTGAAAACGTGTTATCTGCTTATAAAGATAACGCAGCAGTAATGAAAGGTTCTAAAGCAGGTCGTTTCTTCCCAAATGTTGAAGGCGAATACGCGTATCATCAAGAGAATATTGAAATCCTGATGAAAGTTGAAACGCACAATCACCCAACAGCAATAGCCCCATTCTCTGGTGCAGCAACGGGGTCTGGTGGTGAAATTCGTGATGAAGGCGCAACGGGTCGCGGCTCTAAGCCTAAAGCGGGTTTAGTTGGCTTTACTGTATCTAACTTACGTATCCCTGGTTACGAGCAACCGTGGGAAACTGATTTTGGTAAACCTGCGCGTATCGTTACTGCGCTAGACATTATGACAGAGGGGCCATTAGGTGGCGCTGCGTTTAATAATGAATTTGGTCGTCCAAACTTAGTTGGTTACTTCCGTACCTATGAAGAAGAAGTGACAAGTCATAATGGTCTAGAGGTACGTGGTTACCATAAGCCTATTATGCTGGCTGGTGGTTTAGGTAATATTCGTACTGATCATGTGCAAAAAGGTGAAATCCCTGTTGGCGCTAAGCTGATTGCACTCGGTGGTCCTGCGATGAACATTGGTTTAGGTGGCGGTGCTGCTTCATCAATGGCGTCAGGCCAATCAAACGAAGATTTAGATTTTGCTTCAGTACAACGTGAAAATCCAGAAATGGAACGCCGTTGCCAAGAAGTAATCGATAAGTGTTGGCAGTTAGGTGATGATAACCCAATCGCGTTTATCCATGATGTGGGCGCAGGCGGTTTATCGAATGCATTCCCTGAACTTGTAAATGACGGTGGCCGTGGTGGTAAATTCCAGTTACGTGATATTCCGAATGATGAGCCGGGCATGGCACCACATGAAATTTGGTGTAACGAATCTCAAGAGCGCTATGTACTTGCTGTAGGCGTTGAAAACTTTGACCGTTTTGAAGCTATTTGTAAGCGCGAACGTGCACAGTATGCCGTGATTGGTGAAGCCACTGAAGAGCGTCATTTAACTGTTGCTGACAGTCATTTTGATAATAACCCAGTTGATTTACCATTAGATGTATTACTAGGTAAAGCACCTAAAATGCACCGTGAAGCACAATCAAAGCAAGTTGTAGGTCAAGCACTAGACACAACGAGTATTGATGTAAGTGAAGCGGCAACACGTTTATTACGTTTGCCAGCGATTGCTGAAAAAACGTTCTTAATTACCATTGGCGACCGTTCAGTAACAGGTCTAGTAGCACGCGACCAAATGGTTGGTCCGTGGCAAGTACCAGTGGCTAACTGTGCAGTGACAGCTGCTACATATGATACTTACCATGGTGAAGCTATGTCACTTGGTGAGCGCACGCCAGCGGCATTACTTAACTACGGTGCATCAGCACGTTTAGCTGTGGCTGAGTCATTAACTAATATTGCGTGTGCTAATATCGGTAGCCTTGAAAACATTAAGCTTTCAGCAAACTGGATGGCTGCAGCAGGTCACCCAGGTGAAGATGCTGGTTTGTATGAAGCAGTAAAAGCTGTGGGCGAAGAACTTTGTCCTGCGCTTGGCTTAACAATTCCAGTGGGTAAAGACTCTATGTCGATGAAAACCCAATGGGATGAAAGTGGTGAGCAAAAATCAGTAACCGCACCATTATCATTGATAATCACTGCATTTGGCCGTGTTGATGATGTGCGTAAAACGGTTACTCCGCAACTACGTACAGATAAAGGCGAAACGTCACTTATCTTAGTTGACTTAGGCGCGGGTAAAAATCGTATGGGCGCATCAAGCCTTGCGCAAGTTTATAAGCAATTGGGTGATGTAACACCTGATGTTGATAGCCCTGAGTTATTAAAAGGCTTCTACAATGCAATGCAAGCGCTAGTCGCCGATAGCAAGCTACTTGCTTATCATGACCGTTCAGACGGTGGTTTATTTACCACTGTAGCTGAAATGGCATTTGCGGGTCACACCGGCGTTACTGTAAACCTTGACGGTTTAACAGGTTCAGATATCGAAGCGCTTTACAACGAAGAGCTTGGTGCTGTTATTCAAGTAGCTAATAGTGATTTAGCTGCTGTGAATGCGGTATTTGCAGAGCATGGTATTACTGCAATCAGTCATGAGATTGGTACGCTAAACAAAGATGATACCGTGGTATTTAATCGCGGTGGCAACGCTGTATTAAGTAATACGCGTACAGAATTACGTACTATTTGGGCTGAAACAACGTACCAAATGCAAGCACGCCGTGATAACCCTGATTGCGCTAAGCAAGAATTTGATGCCAAATTTGACGCAACAGACCCGGGCCTTAACGTTAAACTTAACTTTGACTTAAACGAAGATGTTGCAGCACCCTATATTGCTACAGGCGCTAAGCCTAAAATGGCCATTTTGCGCGAGCAAGGTGTTAACTCGCATTTAGAGATGGCAGCAGCGTTTAACCGTGCTGGTTTTGCAGCCGTTGATGTACACATGAGCGACATTCTTGAAGGGCGTTTAAGTCTTGAAGAGTTTAAAGGTTTAGTGGCATGTGGTGGTTTCTCTTACGGCGATGTACTCGGCGCTGGTGAAGGTTGGGCTAAATCAATCTTGTTTAATGATATGGCACGCGACCAGTTCCAAAGCTTCTTTGAGCGTCAAGACTCATTTAGCTTAGGTGTATGTAATGGTTGTCAGATGCTATCAACACTTAAAGAATTGATCCCTGGTACTGAGCATTGGCCACGTTTTGTGACTAATAAATCAGAGCGTTTTGAAGCACGTTTTAGCTTAGTCGAAGTGCAAGAAAATCCGTCTGTATTCTTTAATGGCATGGCTGGTTCTCGTATGCCAATCGCTGTTTCACACGGTGAAGGTCATGCTGAATTTGCAAACGATGCAGCTGTTAAAGCGGCGCTTGAGTCTGGTACTGTGGCAGTGAAGTTTGTTGATAACCACGGTAAACCAACAACGCAATACCCTAACAACCCGAATGGCTCGCCAGAAGGTATTACAGGTATCACATCAGCGGATGGTCGTGCAACAGTAATGATGCCGCATCCTGAGCGTGTTTTCCGTGCTGTTGCTAACTCTTGGCACCCAGATGAGTGGAAAGAAGATAGCCCGTGGATGCGTATGTTCCGTAACGCACGTAAAAATGTAGGTTAATTTACATTTATACAAGCTAGGTTCATACTTTAGCGATAAAATAAAAGGCTGCATTGTGCAGCCTTTTTTGTTTAACTTGTACAAAGGTCAACGTGACTATTTTAAGGATAATATGCTAAAGCGTATTGGTTGGGGGTTATTAGTTTTATTGATGAGTGTGATCACACTTGGCTATGTTTTTCGTATGCCGATCACTTTACATTTTATAGCGCCAACATTGAGTAGCTCTGGCGTCGAGCTGCATTGCTTAGACTGGTCATTAACGACTAAATTAGATTTACACGTGCAACGGGCATGTGTGATTTATCAAGGGCAACAGTTAGAGTTAGCAAATATTACAGTAAATACCCAATACATTACGATTGACCGTGCGAATTTAATACTCTCAAATTCTGATACTTCAACAGAGTCGTCAACAGCTAAAAAGCTTGTATTGGCGTTACCGCAAAGTCGCCCGTTATTACATATAAACCGATTAGAGATCACGCAAGCTCAGTTACAAAAACCGTTAACTCTCAGTATTAATGAGTCAGTGATCAATGAGTTTTTTGTAGCTGGTGACGTAAAAGCGGATGTTAAAATAACAAAGACTAAAGTATCGGGGCATATTGAGCTTAATGATACGCTACTAACTAAAATGAAAGCGACAACAGCAAATTCACTCGCAGGCCTTAATTTCACGAGTCAGCATAGTTTTACTTTTGATGGTATTGAGTTGAAGTTAAAGTCTAAGCTAGATGCTGGTTTCTCCTCTGTCATTGATAGTTGTCCGATGACAGTTAAAAGTAACGGCAATGTAAGTAGTTACTATCACTTAAATACTAAATTAATAAATGTAGATGCTCAGCAATTAACAAGTACATTTAACGCTAAGAATGAGTGTTTACAAGGTTTAAACGGTGTTATTACTAATCCTGCGCAGCAGCAATTTATCGCTGACCAAATACCGTTAAGTTGGCAATTAACTTTACCCAACAAAATCACTCTGCAAGGCACTCAATTGACAGCGAATGAACTAACTTTGCAGGGAAAGTCACACGTACAGATGCGTATTCAGCAGTTAGCTGTGGACATCAATAGCGCCTTGGAGACTCTATCAGCACAAGTGGATTTACTATTTACCAGCGATGATATTACCCAATTGAAAATAGCCGCGAATACTAGCAACAATCATGTTGATGGTAATTTCCAATTAAAAATGGCTACGCTACCTGATTTTATCGCTGTTGATTTACAAAAAGTGAATACGCAAGGGCATTTTTTAATAAGTAACGCATTGGGTGAACAACCCAAAGTTGAGTTATCAGCAGAGCTGGCGCTAGCGCAACTAAAAGTGGACGATATCCGCCTTGATAATTACCACGCTACATTTAAAGCTAAGTTGCAAAGTGATCAGCATTTAACAGCGAGTTTATCAAGTAAGTTAGATACCGTTAAAGTAGGGAGTATTAAACTGACTCAACTTACTAATCAGTTAACCGCAGCGGGAAGTTTATCTGTTGGGGAGCTGTTTTTTGATTTAACCAGTGAAACTAAGTTGGCCATGTTGCAAAGTGACGAGTTCAAATTTAAAAACATTCGCATTAGTTCACAAGGTTTGCAAAGTAGAGCTTTACAAGCGTCACATCACATATTTATAGACGGCATCGAGTTAGTTGCCAGCCATAATATGAGCAGTACTGCTCACCCTTTTGAAGTTATAATATCGGATCAATTAGTGACTAAGCTTAATCCGCTGCTTCATCAGTTTGAACCGTTAGCAACCTTAACTGATGGGACTATCAGCGGGCGTATTACTGGCGATATAAATCTGCAGCAGGCAGATATCTCCTTACAGGTTACGGGTGTTAGTGGTTTGTACACAGACTACCTTGCTAAGCAGCTAAATACTCAATTTACGGGGCGGTATGATTCAGGGCAGCTTAATGTTGAACCTACTACATTTGAGCTTAATGAATTACGTGCAGGCGCAGTTGTTGAGCAACTTAATGGGTATTGGCAAGTTCAGGAAAACGTGCCTGCGCTTTTAAATGTCTCTGGCAATGTTATGGGTGGGCATTTTTTACTTGATGAGTATCGTTTAACAAATCAACCCCAACAAGCGTTGGTTAAGTTTGATAATATCGACGCAAGTAAGCTGATCACACTTGATGAAAAATCGGGGATCAGTTTAACCGGTAGAGTCGCAGGTCAACTACCTGTTTACTTTACTGACGCAGGCATTGAAGTGCGAGGCGGTGAACTTGTCAATAAAGGAACAGCAAAGTTGCTGATCACAGATAACGCAGCATTCAATGCGGTTAAAGACCAGCAGCAAGAACTTGGCCCAGTACTGGGCTTACTGGAAGATTTGGACATTAAAAAAATTAATAGCAGTGTTAATTTAAAGCCTGATGGTTGGATGACTTTAGGAGTAAACTTACAAGGTTATAATCAACAGCAAGCGCAACAAGTTAACTTTAACTACAATCATGAAGAGAACGTTTTTACTTTACTCAGAGCCTTGCGTTTAAGTGACGAAATTACGCAAAAAGTTGAACAAGAGTATTCAACAAAAGGAAGCAAGAATGACTAGATGGTTAGTAATTATATCGGCGTTGGGGCTACTAAGCGCGTGCACACACCGCGTTGAAGTGGCAGCTAAAGAACCAATAACAATTAACTTAAATGTGAAAGTTGATCATGAAATTCGCGTTAAAGTTGATAAAGAACTCGACAGTTTATTTAGTGATGACAGTGAATTATTCTAAGGAGCAATGATGAGTATATTTAAAAATAAAAAGCTAAATTTTATCACACTTTTGAGTGCCGCTTGTTTGTCGTTCTCTGCATGGGCTATTAGTTTAGATGATGCAAAAAGCCAAGGCTTAGTCGGTGAAGATAGCTCTGGTTATTTAGGATTAGTAGTTCAAAACGCTGAAGCTAAAACAGTCGTTGATGAAATTAATGCAAAGCGTAAAGCGCAGTATTTAAAACTCGCTAAAAAGAACAATCTATCACTTGCGCAAGTAGAGGCGTTGGCAGCTGCAAAAACGATTGAAAAAACCCGAGCAGGGCACTTCGTTGAAGTTAATGGTGAATGGGTTAAAAAATAAACTCAGTGATTACTTAAGGGCATTAAAAACCGAGCTCACATGCTCGGTTTTTTACAGTTCTCTAATAAGGCTTGCCAAAAATCGATACCTTTACGACGTGCTAGGTTAATGTTGTGCTCTGGAATTGACTCAGGCTCGTTGTACTCATCTAACGCGGCACTCATACTCGCCTCGCGAATTAAATGTAAGGTTGGGAAGGGCGCGCGGTTAGTATAATTGGCTGCGTCGCTATCATCACTGTCTGCAAATACATAGTCAGGGTGAAAGTTCGCTATTTGGTATTTACCTTCAAACCCTTGAGCGACTAACAGCGCATTAGCTAAATCAACGAGATCTAAAAATTCTTCAAAATCAGTAAAACCTTGTTCAAACATGAGCAATGTAGTTTCACGCTCAGGCAGCTGATCGAGTTCAATACATTGCTCAATCATTTCCATAACAGCATCATCAATGCTAATGGCATTACTTGTTTGATAATGTATGCAGTTACTCTCAACTTCTTTACGGGCAAATGGGCAAAAATTGTATTTAACAATGACGCTTGAAACCCACTCGCGGGTTTGTTGCTCTGGTAAACTTAGGTTTATTAATTCAGTCATTACGTGGCTCTAAATGTTCATTAATGATAGCGGTAGTCCTAGCGATAGCACCTTGGTTATTTGCAACACACTGTGCAGCGCGTTCGCCTAGCTGTATACAAAGTAAAGGTTGCTGACAAAGTGTAATAAGTTGCTGGCTTAATTCCTCGGTACTCGTGATTTTTTTAGCGCCACCCAGTGCAATTAGCTCAGGGTAAACATGATTAAAGTTATAAGTATGAGGGCCAGTTAAAGCGCCAACTGAGAAAGCGGCAGATTCGAGCGGGTTATGCCCGCCGCGCTCAATTAAACTACCGCCAATATAACTTATATCAGCCATACCGTATAAACACTGTAGTTCACCTAGAGTATCAGCAAGAAGTACGTGTTCGCCCTGGTAGTCATTGTTACTACGGCGGCTGAAGCTCAATGCTGAGTCTTCAAGTAATGTAGCTACTTTATCAAACTGTTCTGGGTGGCGTGGTGCAATAACCAGCAATGCATCTGGGGAGTGCTTTAAAAGCTGTTTATGAGCATTCAAAATTAACGCATGCTCTATAGGATGCGTTGAGCCTGCCACCCAAATGAAGCGCTGGTTGTTGTATTGCTTTTTTAAGTGTTTTACCTTATCTAATTGCTCGATTGTTGGGCTAATATCAAACTTAATAGAACCAGTGATATGAATATATTCTGCATTTAAGCCCAGTTTAATAAAACGGTTTGCATCATCTTGGTTGTGGCTTGCTAAAGCGGTTATTGAGTCCATGATAGCTTTACTTAATGGAGCAACCTTTTGATAACCTTGCAGTGATTTTTCTGAAAGGCGAGCATTGAGTACAAGTACGGGAATACCTTGTTGCTTACACTGAGCCATTAAATTAGGCCAAAGCTCGGTTTCTAAAATACACAGCATGGCGGGCTTCGTACGTTTTAAAAAACGGGCTGTTGCGCATGGAAAATCCATCGGTAAGTAAGATAGGTGCACCGATGAATTAAAATTATTCTTTATTTGCTCTCTGCCAGTCGGTGTATTACACGTAATAAGTAAAGGCGTGTTTGGTAATTGCTGTTGTAATTTTTTAATGAGAGGCGATGCGGCAAGTACTTCACCTACTGACGCACAGTGGATCATAACAGGAGGATTAGTGGAGAGATTAGCGTTTATAAAACCAAAGCGCTCCATAAAATGATCACGATAGGCGGAATTTTTTCTACCGCGCAGTATATAGACGTAAAAAACAATAAGTGGGCTTAGTAGGTAAAGAACAAGCGAATAAAAAAAACGTGCCATTTTTAAGCCTCAAATAATAAAGTGTAATGATAACGTGGATAACCGAGAAGCAAAATATGAAATTGTTAAAAAGCGTTATATCAAAGAGTTTTGGGTGTTTAGTTAGCGCTAATTTGGTAATATTTCGTTATCTTTGCAAAAATAATAATAGTGTTGGTATTTAAATTCGCTATAAAAAGCCGAAGCTCGCTTTGAATGCATCATTATAGGGCTCCGAATACGACAAACCATTTTAGTAATAGCCGCAAATAAAATATATAAAACTGCTTCGCACACAGTGATAGTGGTTTAGTGAAGACTATGCTTGTTTATCAGTAGCGCCTTTTTGATAGTAGCTAGTCAGACTAATTTTGAGAGGATTATAAATGTCTAATGTTGATTCAGTAGCAAGCAGCTACCTTGAAAGTCTAGCACGTCACCAAGCATTGTTTGAAACAATGCAAATGTACCATCCACAAGTCATGCAATTGCTTGAAGTGTGTCATAGCGCACTCGAAGCTGGTGGCAAAGTGGTATGGTTTGGTAATGGTGGCAGCGCAGCAGATGCGCAGCATTTAGCCGCAGAATTTGTTGTGCGTTATAAATTAGAGCGTGGGCCATTGGCATCAATGGCACTAACAACCGATACGTCAATTTTAACGGCGCATAGTAACGACTATCATTTTGACACTGTATTTGAGCGCCAAGTTCTTGCACTGTGCAAGCCTGAAGATTTAGTTATAGGTTTAACAACCTCAGGTACTAGTGCCAACATTAATTTAGCGTTAGCGGCTGCAAATGAGATTGGTGCTTACACCGTTGCGTTAACTGGGCGTGATGGCGGTAAAGTAAAAGATATTGCTAAGCTACCGATCATAATTAAAGATGATGAAACCGCCCGTATTCAAGAGGCGCACATGTTTATTGGCCATTGGCTTTGTGAAGCGATTGATATGGTTGTAGCGGGGAAAAGTTAATGGATTTAGCGCTATTTAAACATTTATCAAATGCGAGAATACTGGTTGTTGGCGATGTAATGCTCGATCGCTACTGGCATGGTGATTCAGGACGTATCTCACCTGAGGCTCCAGTTCCCATTGTTAAAGTTAGTAAATTTGAAGACAAAGCGGGTGGCGCTGCCAATGTGGCAAAGAACATTGCTCGTTTAGATGGCAAGGTAGGTCTGCTTGGGTTGATTGGTGAAGACGAAAGCGGTCAAATCCTTGAAAATATACTGGCAGATGAGCGTATTGACTCACAACTTGTGAGTGTATGCGATTTGCCGACTATTTCAAAAATGCGTGTTATTAGCCGTCACCAACAAGTAGTGCGCTTAGACTTAGAAGAAATGTTTACACAGCAGCATAGCCAGTTGTTGTTGAATCGCCTAGAGTTGGTACTAGATCAGTATGATTTTGTATTGTTCTCTGATTACAACAAAGGCTCACTTTCGTTGATCCAGCAAATGATCACAATGGCAAAAAAAGCAGGTAAAACGGTATTAATTGATCCTAAGTCATCGGATTTAAATCTTTATCGTGGTGCTGATTACATTACTCCTAACTTAAATGAATTTAAGCTAGCTGGTGGTAAAACTGACTCTGAGAAAAACCTTACTGAAAGTGCGCGTCAGTTAATCAAAGATGCGGGCGTTGCAGCAATGCTACTGACTCGTTCAGAGCAAGGAATGTCGCTTATTAGTGCTAATGAAAAACATGATTTTGCAGCACAGCAGCTTGAAGTGAGTGATGTAACTGGCGCGGGTGATACTGTAATTGCAACCCTCGCTGTTATGCTTGGTGCGGGCATGAAGCCTAAAGATGCGGTAGAGATAGCGAACCTTGCCGCGGGGATTGCGGTGAGTAAATTAGGCGCTGCAACCGTGTCGCCTGAAGAGCTGAGCCGTAAACTAGGTCAGTATTTACAAAAAACGGGTGAGCATTATCAAACCCCATTTGATGATGTTCTTCAGCATATTGAATTTGCTAAGCAAAATGGCGAAACAATTGTATTTACGAATGGCTGTTTTGATATTTTACACGCAGGTCATGTACGTTATTTAGCACAGGCAAAAGCACGAGGTGATCGTCTAGTTGTTGGTTTAAATAATGACGAATCAATTACTCGCTTAAAAGGCCCTGAGCGCCCAATTAATCCGCTTGATGAGCGCGCAATGGTGTTAAGTGCACTGGCTTCAGTTGATTGGGTTATACCATTTGGTAGCTTAGATGAAAACGACACCCCAGCTAAATTAATCGAACAGATCAGTCCTGATATTTTAGTAAAGGGCGGCGATTACACGGTTGATCAAATTGCAGGTGCGGAGCACGTACTGCGCCATGGCGGAAAAGTAGAGGTGCTTGAATTTTTAAATGGCTGTTCTACATCTAAAGTGATCAGTAAAATTAAAGCTTAACTATTTTAATTAGTTACCTTGGGCAATTAGCTTAAGTTAATCCCTTAAGGCTGACTGGTACGCATATTCAAGATGCTGCCAGTCGTTTTGCTGCCAATGCATCACTTGGTTACGACCTTGCTCTTTATTGAACGAACGAGCAAGGCGGGCCATATTAGCTTGCTGCCATTGTTTTGTCGGTGTTTTTAGTTCGCCGCGATCAAAGTCGATAATATAGACCTCACCTGTTTCATCAAAGAGGATGTTATTGATATTTAAATCTGCGTGATACACGCCATGGTTATGAAAGTTAGCAATCGTATCTGCTACTTTTGTTAACTCTTGCTCGGTGAAAGGGCGTTGCTTTAAAACATCAAGTACACTTTGTGCGCCTGCTATAGCTTGGGTAATAATATCACCACGGTAAATTAAACCACATTTTGAAACTTTAGCTGCAATTGGTTTTGGTACATTTAGGCCTAACTCAGTGAGTTTTATCATCAAATTAAACTCTTGATAAACGCGTGTTTTTTCAAGGCCTAAATACAAGTATTGATCGCTCAATACTTTACCTACTAAACCTCCTCGCCAATAGTGCCTGAGTACCGCTGTTAATTTGTCATGACAAAAAAACCATGCTGTTGCGCGGCCTTTTTTTGTACCGACAATTTTTTTTTGCTGCTGCCAATATTCATTATCAAACCAGTTTAAGCTAACTTGGGCGCTGTGCTCTGGATGACTTAAAAGAATGTGTTCATTAATGGTTTGTTGGTTAAACATAGCGTATTTACTTTATAACAACCGATAAGGGTATATTAACCTGTTTTAAAGCGGAGCATAAGTGCTTGCAATAGCGAGTGGTTAATTTAAGATCAAGCCATAGTTTATTGTTAAGTGAAGAGCGCCAGTGAGCCAAATTCCTAGTTATTCAGACATCTGTATTTTAAGACTTTCAGCAATTGGTGATGTGTGCCATGGCGTTTCAGCGGTACAAGCAATTCAAAAAGCACACCCTAATGCCAAAATAACTTGGGTGGTAGGAAAAGTTGAGGCGATGCTCTTAGCTGGTTTACCTGGCGTAGAGCTGGTGGTGTTTGATAAAAAGCAAGGTAAAGTGGCTTATCAGCAGTTAAAGCAACAATTTAAAGGTCGCATGTTTGATGTTTTGCTGCATATGCAAGTTGCATTGCGCGCGAACTTAGTGGCACGTTGTATTCCTGCAAAAACAAAAGTGGGTTTTGATTGGGCGCGGTCAAAAGAGTTACATAGTTTATTTATTAATAAGCGTATAGCACCTGCGCAGCAAGCACATGTATTAGAAGGCTTTAAAGGCTTTGCTCACGCCATCGGCGTACCTGATTATAAGCCTACTTGGAAGATGCCCGTAAGCTGTGAAGATCAGGCTATTGCGGATCAATTACTTGGCGCTGAGCGTTTAGCTGGGCGTATTTTTGTGATATCACCAGCTGCCAGTAAAAAAGAGCGTAATTGGTTAGCAGAGCGTTACGCAAAAATGGCTGAACATGCACATAGTAAAGGGTTTAATGTCGTTATTACGGGCGGACCTACTCCTTTAGAAATTGAGCTTAGCGCGCAAATTATTGCTAATACGCAAACACCTATTTTAAATTTAGTGGGTAAAACGAAGCTCAAAGAGCTTTTATGTGTATTAAAACGTGCTGAATTGGTGCTTGCTCCAGATACGGGGCCTGCACATATGGCGGTTACAGTGGGTACTCCAGTGATAGGCTTATATGCACATTCAAACCCAAAACGTACTGGGCCGTATTTATACCAAGACTATGTGGTTGAGGTGTATCATCAAAATTTACTTAAACAAACAGGCAAAACAGCGGAACAATTACCTTGGGGCACGCGCATTAAAGGCAGTGAGTTAATGAGCCAAATACAAGTTGATGATGTGATTGTCATGTTTGAAAGGGTTGTTCTTGAAATAAATAATGATATAGAGCCACCATTATGAATGCCAATAAAGCATTGTTTTTAGACCGTGATGGCGTGGTTAACATTGACCATGGCTATGTTTATGAGCCTGAAAAGTTTGAATTTGTACCCGGCGTTTTTCAAGCCTGTAAAGCATTTGTAGATGCTGGATATAAATTAATTATAGTGACTAATCAGTCAGGTATTGGCCGTGGATATTATAATGAGGCGGACTTCAACGCTTTAACACACTGGATGATTGCACAATTTAATCAGCACAATGTGCGAGTAACCGATGTGTACTTTTGCCCACACCACCCTAAAAACGCACAGCCAAATTATCTTAAAGAGTGCGACTGTCGTAAGCCGGCTCCAGGCATGTTATTACAGGGTATTAAAGAGCATAATATCGACCCTGCGCAAAGTATTATGGTGGGGGATAAGATCAGTGATATGCAAGCGGCAAGTGCCGCGAGTATTGCAACGCGAGTACTTGTACGATCTGGGCAACGTTTTGAGATGAGTGTTATTGAGTCTGCGCACCATGTTTGCGATTCATTAGCTGATTTGCCTCATATATTGTTACCTCAATAATGATCATTAATGGCAGCCTATTTTTTCTGCGACGAACTACAAACAGTGCATTTGTTTAGCTAAACTTTTACAATAGCCACAAAGATGAGCTGCGCGTTATATTATTCGCGCTAACCCCGTTCAATAAATTGGAGACTACAGATGAGAGCATCTGCATTTTTTAGCCAACTTCAACAGCAAATTGAAGATGTTAAAGCCGAAGGCCTATATAAAAACGAACGTATAATTACCTCTCAACAGCAAGCGCAAATTGAAGTTGCTTCTGGAGATAAAGTAATTAACTTTTGTGCAAATAACTACTTAGGCTTAGCCAATAGCCCTGAATTAATTCAAGCTGCGCAAAATGGCTTAAATGATCATGGGTTTGGTGTGGCATCTGTTCGCTTTATTTGTGGTACACAAGATATTCATAAAACGTTAGAGAAAAAAATCAGTGAGTTTTTAGAAACTGAAGATACCATTTTATATTCTTCATGTTTTGATGCTAACACGGGATTATTTGAAACGATTTTGGGTCCTGATGACGCGATTATCTCTGATTCATTAAACCACGCCTCAATTATCGATGGCGTACGTTTGTGTAAAGCTAAGCGTTTTCGTTACGCTAATAACGACATGGTTGACCTTGAAAAACAACTTATTGCAGCAGACGAAGCCGGCGTTAAAAATAAATTAATTGCAACTGATGGCGTGTTTTCAATGGACGGTGTTATTTGTAATTTAGAAGCCGTTTGTGACCTTGCTGATAAATACAATGCATTAGTAATGGTTGATGATTCTCACGCAGTAGGCTTTGTTGGCGAAAACGGCAAAGGAACACCTGAATATTGCAATGTGTTAGATCGTGTTGATATTATTACAGGCACATTAGGTAAAGCGCTTGGTGGCGCATCGGGTGGTTATACATCGGGTAAAAAAGAGATTGTTGAATGGCTACGTCAGCGTTCACGTCCATATTTATTCTCTAATTCACTAGCCCCTTCAATTGTAACGGCCTCAATTAAAGTGCTTGAAATGTTAGCTGATGGCAGTGAGCTTCGTGCTAAATTATGGTCAAATGCTAAGTACTTCCGTGAACAAATGGAAGCCGCAGGTTTTACGTGTGCAGGTAAAGATCATGCGATTATTCCAGTGATGTTAGGTGATGCAAAAGTCGCATCAGCTATGGCTGATAAGTTATTGGCTGAAGGTATTTATGTTACAGGTTTTTCATTCCCTGTTGTGCCAAAAGGCCAAGCACGTATCCGTACGCAAATCTCTGCGGCGCACAGCATTGAACAACTAGACACCGCAATTGCAGCCTTTACCCGCATTGGTAAAGAAATGGGCGTTATCTAATTTATTATTTTAAGCCGCGCTTTTGTCGCGGTTTTTTATTGAGTGTGATTCATGAAAGCATTATCTAAATTAAAAGCAGAACCCGGTATTTGGATGACAGATGCGCCAAAACCTGAAGTTGGCCATAACGATTTATTAATTAAAATCCGTAAAACTGCAATTTGTGGTACCGACGTACATATTTATAAATGGGATGAGTGGGCGCAAAACACCATTCCAACACCTATGGTTGTTGGCCATGAATATGTAGGTGAAGTGGTTGATATGGGCCAAGAAGTCCGTGGTTTTAGTGTTGGTGATCGCGTTTCAGGCGAGGGTCATATTACATGTGGGCATTGTCGTAATTGCCGTGCTGGACGAGTACATTTATGCCGCAACACCACGGGTGTTGGTGTAAACCGTGAAGGTGCGTTTGCTGAGTATTTAGTGATCCCTGCATTTAATGCATTTAAGATACCGGATAATATCAGCGATGAATTAGCCTCTATTTTTGACCCATTTGGTAATGCAGTGCATACCGCATTGTCGTTTGATTTAGTGGGTGAAGATGTTTTGATCACCGGTGCTGGCCCGATCGGCATTATGGCTGCTGCCGTTGCTAAACATGTGGGTGCTCGCCATGTAGTTATTACAGACGTAAACGAATATCGCTTGGATTTAGCACGTAAAATGGGTGCTACTCGCGCCGTTAATGTTGCCAATGAAAAGCTTGAGGATGTAATAAAAGAGCTAGGTATGACAGAAGGCTTTGATATTGGTCTTGAGATGTCAGGTGTACCAGTTGCATTTAATGGTATGTTAAATAACATGAATCATGGCGGTAAAATTGCCATGTTGGGTATTCCTCCATCAGATATGGCTGTTGATTGGAACCAAGTGATCTTTAAAGGCTTGGTGATTAAAGGTATTTACGGCCGTGAAATGTTTGAGACATGGTACAAAATGGCCAGCCTTATTCAGTCTGGTTTAGACCTTAATCCAATTATCACTCATCAGTATTCAATTGATGACTTCCAAGCAGGCTTTGATATGATGATTTCAGGCCAATCAGGTAAAGTTATTTTAAATTGGGATTAGCTCAATTTAGATTTTAAAAAAGGGCGGCTTAGGTCGCCTTTTATATTTAGAGAGTATTATGGCATTTAAGCATATTTCAATTACACAGACGCAAGCACTCCTTAATAAAGAGGATGTAGTGATTGCAGATATTCGTGATCCTAACTCATTCCAAGCAGGGCATATCCCTGGCTCTGAGCATTTATCAAACGCGAACATTAGCGAATTCATGATGAATAAAGAGTTTGATCAACCTATTATTATCGTGTGTTATCACGGTATGAGCTCACAAGGGGCTGCCAGCTATTTAGCAGAGCAAGGGTTTGAAGATGTGTACAGTATGGATGGTGGTTTTACGCAATGGGAGGCACAATTGCCGGAGAATGTAGAGCGATGATTGAATTAGGCAGTATTAATAATCCCCGCGCGGCACAAGGCTTTATAGATTACGTAAAAAGCAAAGGCCTTGATGCGCAGTTACGTTCTAGCAATGGACAAGCAGTGATTATTTGTATTGCCTCAAGTGATTTTCATCAAGCCCAACCATTATGGGAAGAGTTTGTTGAAAACCCTCATCATGAACGCTACCAGGCTGCTTCATGGCAAGTGGGCAGCACGCAATCTGTTTTAAGTTACCAAGGGCAGTCGCTTAATTTAAAAGCGCGCTTTAAAGCGCTAAGCTGGTTAAATCAGACGGTAACGTTATTATGTGTTGCTATTTATATCGCGTTTACACTCGGTGGATTTGAGCCAATTTATAGTGTGTTGCAGTTTAACCCAAATCAGCCATTAACATGGTTAACGCCTGCTATAGTGCATTTTAGTGCCGTGCATTTGTTGTTTAATATTATTTGGTGGATAACCCTTGGTAATGGTATAGAAAAACTGGCAGGTAAGAGTACTCTAATAGGCCTTTTTCTTATTACAGCGCTGTTGAGTAGTTGGGCTGAGTTTATTATGGTTGGCCCTAATTTTGGTGGCTTGAGTGGGGTCGTATACGGTTTACTTGGCTATTGCTGGATTTATCGCGAATTTAATCCTAAACAACCGGAGTTAGTCAGCAATGGTATTATTGGATTTATGCTTGTGTGGCTAGTACTAGGCTTTGGAGATATGTTATTTGTAAGTATGGCCAATTGGGCGCATTTAGGCGGCTTATTAAGCGGTATGGCTTATGCCTTCACCGCTCAATTATTTACAGTAAAAAAATCTAGTGATAAAGATATTTAGTAAAGAGCACTTCGCGAATAACTTCTTGCCCTGTTTCTTGCTTTAATAGGGCTTTTAGTTTTTCAGCACAGCGTTTACGGATCTCTTCACGACCGGTAAGTGACTTTACTTTTTCTTCAGGTTCTTTCGATAAAATCCCTACAATCGCATCACGTAACAGCGGTGTGTGATGTTCGACGATGGCAATGTTTGCCATATCGCTCAGCATTAAATCGACGGTAATACGCACATAACCGAGTTTTTTGTTACTTTGGCCAATATAGTTGGTAATAATGTCTGGTTCAAAGCCAAAATAGCCTACCGTTGTTTCTGCACGACTCGCAAAGCTGCCAAATAAACTAAGCAACAAGGTGCTAATTAATATACTAGCGTAAAGCGTTTTTTTCATATTAAGTAAAGAGTCCCGTATTTAATTACCATTAGTTTATACGTAATACTGGTCAAGATACAGGCTGAAGGGGTTATTATATTCATTAATCATCACTTTTTCCAAACCGCAGGCAGTGGTATCATTTATCTGGTTATTATTAAACAGAGCTATCGTGATCACATACCCACTACCACTCATTGCCAATTGGCAGCGGGGCGCAGCATTAAATTCATTGTCAACAACTGAGCAAAGCTGGTTGCTTGAACCCGGTTCACTGACCGCTAAATTAAAGTCCCATGGGCGTGATTTTTCAGTACAGGTTTTAAGTGAGTTACAGTGTATTTTAACTCTTGAGCAGCAGCAATTATTGGATTGTTCACATGAAAAAATAATAAACCGTGAGGTACTACTGTGGTGTGATGGCCTGCCTATGGTCTATGCACAAAGTTGGTTGCCGGTTACGGATGATATGCAACAGCAGCAATTACTCGTGCTTGGTAATAAACCTCTGGGCGACATTATCTTTCAACACCCAGATTTAAAACGAACAGAAATTGAAGTTGCATGTTTTGATCGTCAGCATTGTATCCAGCAGCTAGTGAGTCAATATTCTTCAACAGCCACGGATTTGTGGGGACGCCGAAGTGTTTTTTCGTTAATGAAAAGCCGATTCTTGGTCTCTGAAATATTCTTACCTGGAGCCTTTATTTACACATGAAATTAGCCGCATTACAGCAAGCCCATATTCCTTATTACAAACAACTAATGCGCACAGATAAGCCAATTGGCACGTTGTTGTTGTTATGGCCAACATATTGGGCTTTATGGTTGGCAAGTAATGGAACGCCTAGCTTGGTTAATCTAATTGTGTTTAGTTTGGGTGTATTTGTAATGCGCAGTGCGGGTTGTGTGATCAATGATTATGCCGACCGCGAAATTGATGGCAGTGTAAAACGTACTGAGCAACGGCCACTTGCCGCAGGACTGGTGTGTAGTGGTGAGGCATTAAGTTTATTTTTGTTATTGATCATTATTGCCTTTGGTTTAGTTTTACTGCTGAGCTGGCCAACAATGTTATTATCCGTAGGGGCGCTGTTATTGGCTTTTAGTTATCCATTTATGAAGCGTTATACGCATTTGCCACAAATGGTTTTAGGTGCTGCGTTTGGTTGGGCTATACCTATGGCATATATGGCGGCCACAGGAGATGTCCCCCTTCAAGCGTGGTTATTATTTACTGCTAATGTCCTGTGGACTATGGCGTACGATACTATGTATGCAATGGTCGACAGAGATGATGATTTAAAGATCGGGGTTAAATCTACCGCTATCTTATTTGGTCATTTTGACAGGTTAATCATCTTTATCCTTAATACGGTGTTTATTGTTTTATTAGCTGTAGTCGGGGTTATTAGTGATTTAGATACCCCCTATTGTCTAGGTGTTTTAGTTGCATGTGGCTTTTTAGTCTATCAACAATCTCTAATTCATACTCGTGATAGAGAGCGTTGTTTTAAGGCTTTTTTAAACAACCACTATGTTGGTATGGCTGTTTTTGTAGGCTTAGTGGCATCCTTGCCACTTAATATATAATTTAGCGTGGTGGATCTATAACACCGCTGATTGATGCATTTTTCCTGAACCATCCTGCGATAGAATAGCGATCATTTGCCGTTGGAAGTACTTCATGCATAAAGCGTTCGCTTTCAAACATTACAAGCGTACCCGACTTTGGTTTAAGGGTTATTTCAGTGTCTTTACTTTTAGGTTTATAAATAACTAACTCACCACCTGATTTTGGAGTGTTTAAGTAAAGTACAGTTGTAAATACACGGTTGGAGCGGCCTTTAAACGCATCGTAATGTTTTTTATAAAAATCGCCTTGTTGATACTTTGCATAATGGCACTCGTAATCAAATAAGCCGAGAAAAAAATAACGGTTAAGGTTGTTACGCATCTCTTCCATTGCGTTCAGATATGCTGTTTGTGCTTGACTACTATGATCAAACCAATAGGTTTTATCGGTACGAATAGATTTATCGACTTGTAAATTTTGCTGACGACCAATACCCGCTAATTTAAACTTAGGGTTAATACGGTGACAGTCATCTAATAACGCATTTATAAAAGTACTATCAAAAGCGTCTTCAATGACAGCATAACCTTTGATTTCAATATCATCTAGGTAGCATTGTGAGGGGGATTTTAAAGTCATTATTTACAGAGTGAGCTTAAGGTGCGTAAGTTTAGCGTAAGGGGGGGGATAAGCTAGCTTTTTCGCTTTTAAGTCCCCTAACCAGATAAAGACCCATGGCTGAGTTTTAGTGAGTAGATGTTTAGTTTTACAGGGTGCTATTGTAATAGGGGATGGTTTTTTAAGTTATTGAAAATAAATTAAAATAATCTTATTGCTGTTGAGGTGTTCACTCTGATTTCGATTGTATTACTTCTAGATTGAACAAATTTTAATTCTGAAAAGTCAACACACCCTAAATAATGTGTAACTACGGCAGATGTGCTTGTTATTTATAACTAAGCACATCATTTGAAACGCTAAAATACCGCGGTTATAACCAACTAAGATTATGAATTAGCTGACAGCGCTGTCTTTTCGATTAGTGACAGTAATTGATTCACGTGATCGCCAGGTGTTACTTGTTGGCTCGTTTGTACAATTAATTGTTCATGAGCTAAATCTTTATTAGTTTTCAGTTGTACTAAATCGTTGTTTTCAGCAACTGTATTTGCATGTTCGATACTTGCAATCGCAAAATGGTTCGATTTACATAGGCCATCCATAACTTGGTCAATGCTACCGACTTTTATACTGGCGGCTTTATTCATACCATCGATTGCTTCATTGAGCATAGTTTGAATTTGTTTTGACTGTGAAAAGCAGCCAAACATTGGGTAATCGCTTAAGTCTTGTTTACAAATATCACTTTTATTTGCGAGCGGGTGAAATTTAGAAACAAATAAAATAAGCTGATCCGGTAAGTGGATATCGCTACCGATACTGTTTATTGCTTGAGAGCATACGCTAATATCAATTTCGCCCAATTGTAGCTTACGGACTAATTCACTTTGTTCTTGCAGTTGCATTTCAATTTTAACGTGTGGATATTGTGCTAAAAATTGACCACATGAAATAGGAACTATTGCACTGGCTTTGGTCGTATATCCGATAATAAGCTTTTCATTTGAGCAACCATTAAGAGATTTAAATAAGCGCTTTTTTGTATCTTCTAAGCCTGATAGGGTTTGTTGTGCATATTCTAAAAACAGCTCCCCTTCAGACGTTAGTTTTACCGATCTAGTTGAACGCTTGACTAATTCATAGCCAACTTCATCTTCAAGTGTTTGAATGCTGCGAGTTAAGGCTGATGTGCTAATTTTTGTCGTTTCAGCCGCTTGGCGAAAATGTCGTAGCTGGCCCAAAGCTACAAATTGCTCTAATTGTTCAAATCTCACTTTTATAGTCCTTTGTATAAGTAAGCCGCGCTAATGGCGAACATAAATAGTATTATTTTAATAGATAGTAATGCATTGTACCTAATTTGAAAAGTGCATTTTACACAATTGTTACAATATTTAATCAGGGTAACGTTCTTTTATCTCGAGGAAAAGCTCTAAATTGTTAATAAATATGTCGACTAACTTAGGTTCAAACTGTTGACCACTTTGCTGTTTTATTAAACTAAGTACATCATCTAATGGCCATGCTTTTTTATAACAGCGGTCACTGCCCAGCGCATCAAATACATCTGCAAGAGCTGTAATTCTTCCTACAATATGTATATCTTTACCCGAAAGTTGGTTAGGATAGCCACTGCCATCCCATTTTTCATGATGTAAATGCGCGATCATAGAACCGCATCGTAGTACCTCATTAGACGAACCACTGAGAATATCATAACCCACTTGCGCATGAGTTTGCATGATCTGCCATTCTTTAGGATCAAGCTTGCCAGGCTTATTTAAAATTTGATCAGGAATGCTTATTTTTCCAATATCATGCAGTGGTGAAGCTAGTTTAATTATTTCCGATTCAAAATTATTGAGTCCATATAATTTTGCGAGCAGCTCACTATAAAGCGCAACACGCTTGACGTGTGAACCTGTTTCCTTGGAACGTTTTTCAACAGCTTCACCTAAAATATAGGAAAGTTCTTTTTGTGACTCTTTGACAATTTCACGCAGTTTTAAATTATCGTAGGCTAGGGCAATGTTATTTGCGAAAAATTCCAATAGCTGATGTTCAGTTGGGTCGAGTTGTGAGCCTTTGTGAACATAGAGCATCGTTTCAAGGCCTGCTTGTGTTGGAAAGTAACCAATATAATCATGCGAGGTTGCCTGCGTGGATTTACGATTGTGAGCTTCTACAAATAAATTTTTAACATTTTCAGGGATTGTATTGTTACTAGGTTGAGTCTCTACACCTGAAACCGCAAGTAGTTTAAAGTCTGTAGCCGGTGAAGTTTGTTGGTTTACAGCGGCTGCGCAATATATTTCAGCATCATCAAGGCCCATTACGCTTGTGACATGGGATAAAATCGTTGATGCGAATTCATGGACACTTTCACACTTTAAAAAAGAGCTTGAGGCATTAATAATTTTTTCCAAGCCTTTTTTATGTCGTTCAATAATTTGAATATCTCGGTGGGCACGAAGAGCGGAATACAATAATGTTTTCATCTTTATGGCTGTTAATTCAGTTTTATTTTTATAGTCATTGATGTCGTACTCACGGATCACTGACTCCTCCGGGGCTTCACCAGGTTGGCCTGTACGAAGTATTAAGCGGATATCGTGGTTATTAATTTCATCACGAATAAATTTAATAAGATCAAGGCCTGCATGGCTGGTTTCCATAACTACATCAATCAACCCAACTGAAAAATCGAGATCTTGTTCAAGCAACTGCTTTGCGGCTTTAGCCGAGTAGGCATGATGAAAACGTAATGCTTTATCTTCAAATGTGAATCCAGAGAGCACTAGTTTGGTTACTTGGTGGATGTCATCTTCGTCATCTACGACTAGTATTTCCCAAAATGCATGCTCAGTCTGGGCAGTCGACTCTTCAGTAACCACATCTTCAGAAAATAAAAAGTCGTTCACATCTACACCCTTAAGTTTTATCGTTCACCTAAGTAGTATAGTGCTTGTTTTTTAGTCTGCCTTATTGCTTAATGGTTTTTTTTCAATGTTTTTAAGTTCTATTTCAATTGCATCACAAGAAATATGTATTTCATATAACGAAGTCAATAAAGAGAGGGCGAGGCAGGCTAAGCTGGTGCCAAATAAAATGACACCGGTAGTGTCAAACTTTATAAATAATGCAAACATTGAAAACGTACACATTAAAAAAGAAGCAACACCATATACTTGCATTGTTCTTATGAGCTTAATGCGTTTCCTTAGGTTTGTAATTTGTGCTACAACGAGAGGGCGAATAGTATCACCTTCGCGGGCGTTTAATTCCCGAATTAATTGTGCTAACACTAAAAACCGGTTGGTGTATGCCAACAGCAGTAAAGAAATAGCAGGAAAAAGTAGTGCAGGTGTAGTGAGGGACATGATGACTTCCTAGATAAGAATTACCTTGCTTAGAGTAGCTTAGGGTCAATTAATCACAAAGTAAAAAGAGGTTCGTATTGCAAAATAAAATAACGAATGACAGCGCAGAACAAGCACCTTTTGAATGGTTAACGGTCTATTCTGCGGCTGATGCTATCGAAGCGAACATAGTTAAAGGGTTATTACTAAATAGCTCCATTGAATGCCAGTTACTCGGTGAGTCTTTGCAAGGAGCTGTTGGAGAAATCCCTTTAGATCAAACTCAGGTGAGGGTACAGGTTTTTGCGATAAAAGAGCGCCAGGCGCGCCAAATATTGGTAAACTACACACAAGTAAAACAATCCGCTCCTGATTGGGTATGCCCCAATTGTAATGAGCATAATGGACCAACATTTGAAATATGTTGGTCTTGTAGGGCGTTACAGAATGACTAAAGCGAATAATTTTCAGCGTATACGAGAGCTTAACTATTTACAACAAGCGGTATTAGCCGGTGCACTTATTGAGCGTATGCTCCCTAATTATGGTTTGTTCAGTGAGGCAACAGGGTTTGGTGACGAAGCAATATTGCGCAGTGCGCTTAACGTATGTTGGGAAAAAATTCTCTTACCAAAAAGTAAAATCGATTTAGAAAAGCAAATTGAGAAAATAGAGCCTAATGTTCCTGAATTAGCCGATTTTGATATGTTTGGTACTTACCCAGCGATTGATGCAGCTACCGCTTTATTGAGTTTGATGCATGGTTTGATGGCTCAAGATGAGCAAGAATTTATTAGCATTAGTAAAATATCACAAGCGACAGTTGCTCGATTTATTGAGTATCAACTGACAGTAGAAGGTGAGATTGCTGATAATCAAACTATTAGAGAGCATCCGTTAATGCAATATGAAATCGAAGTGCTAGGTGAAATGATCGATTTTGTAGAGCAAATGGGGCGAGTGACATCTGAGAGCACTAAAGCATTAAAGCAGTTGGCAATCGCTGATGGTCAAACCAATATTGGCATAGCTTTATAAAATTAAGCAAAGTATTTGCAAGAGAATAGATTTGGTTTAGGAGAATACAGTCGTGCGAATTTTAGGTATTGAATCATCGTGTGATGAAACTGGTATTGCAATTTACGATGATGAACAGGGTTTACTTGCCCATCAGTTATATAGTCAGGTTAAAGTTCATGCTGATTATGGTGGTGTTGTTCCTGAACTTGCATCACGCGATCATGTTCGTAAAACGTTACCATTAATAGATGCTGCATTTGAGCAAGCAGGATGCGGCCCTGAAGATATTGATGGTATCGCTTATACCGCAGGTCCTGGGTTGGTAGGGGCATTATTAGTGGGTACTTCTATTGGTCGTTCACTTGCGTACGGCTGGAATATTCCAGCCGTTGCAGTACATCATATGGAAGGGCATTTATTGGCACCAATGTTGGAAGAAAACGTTCCTGAATTCCCATTTATTGCTTTGTTGGTATCTGGTGGGCACACCATGATGGTTAAGGTTGAAGGTATTGGCCAATACGACGTTTTAGGTGAATCAGTAGATGATGCAGCTGGCGAGGCATTTGATAAAACAGCAAAACTACTGGGCCTGGATTATCCAGGTGGCCCAAGGTTAGCTAAGCTTGCAGAGCAAGGTGTTGCAAAGCGATTTGTTTTTCCACGTCCGATGACAGATAAACCAGGATTGGACTTTAGTTTCAGTGGTTTAAAAACTGCAACAGCAATAGCCATTCGTAATAATGACGATGATGAGCAAACTAAAGCGGATATTGCACATGCGTTTCAAACGGCAGTGATCGATACGTTAGTGATTAAATGTAAGCGAGCGTTAAAGCAAACGGGCATTAAACGTCTTGTGATGGCGGGTGGGGTAAGTGCAAATGTGCAATTACGCGCGCAATTAGCACGTGTGATGCAAGGCATGAAAGGTGAGGTTTACTATCCGCGTACAGAGTTTTGTACTGATAACGGTGCAATGATTGCTTATGCAGGTATGCAGCGTTTAAAAGCAGGGCAGTTTGCAAGCCTTGATATGAAAACTAAACCTCGCTGGCCAATTGATAGCTTAGATCCTATTTAGTCGGTGTATTATTAGGTGGCGACTTTTTCTTGTCGCCAATCTTAGGTTCTTCACCACTAAATAAGCGTTTAATATTTGCGCGGTGGCGAAAAATAATCAAAATAGTTAAAAATGTAACTGGCAGAGTGTAAAGTGGCTTAATCCACCATGTGTAGAGTGGCGCTAAAGAAACAGCGACAAGAGCACCTAAAGATGAGTAACGTGTAATTGCAACTATAACAACCCATGTTGATATTAGTAACCCACCGAGAGATAAGCCAATTGGTAGTAATGTGCCAAAAGCGGTTGCAACAGCCTTACCGCCTTTAAAATGAAAAAACACAGGGTACATGTGGCCTAAACATGCAGCAACACCAATTAAGCCCAGTGTTAATGGATCTAATTGTAAAAAATAAGCACCCCATACCGGAATGGTACCTTTTAGGATATCAAAGACTAAAACTAAACAAGCGGGTAATGTTCCCCCTAGACGGTAAACATTCGTTGCGCCGGGGTTATTTGAACCATGAGTACGAGGATCGGGCAGTTTGAATAGCCGTGACACTAGGATAGCCGATGAAATCGACCCTAGTAAGTAGGCTAAAACTAACATTAAAACGGCTATCACGCGCTTCCTTATTTTTAAATCATTCTTTTTCGGCTATCATTGGCCGCAAAAATAGCCTTGCATATATTTGCGATTTCAATATCCGCGTACTTAATTGTGCCTATAGGCTATTGTATGGTTAATTTTTACATAATAAAACACACTTGAAGTGTATAAGCGTTATAAATACAAAATATAGCGTATGTAAACTCTTAAATAGAGTTTGAATCTTTGTAAGTTGGAGCAGTTATGGATAAGGTTTTTATATCGCAACTACATGTTGACACTATCATAGGTGTATACGATTTTGAAAAAGAAACTAAGCAGAGTTTATATTTTGATATCGAAATGCTGTGTGATATTAAACCCGCGGCAAAAACAGACGATATCAATTTAGCACTTGATTACTCAAAGGTGAGTGAGCGTGTTATTGCTCATACAACAGCAAAACCATTAGAGTTATTAGAAACATTGGTTGAACAATTGGCTGCAATTATTTTGGCTGAGTTTAATACTGATGAAGTAACTATTCGAGTTAGTAAGCCGGCAGCGGTAGCACAGGCAAACACTGTAGGTGTGCAAATTACCCGTCGCAAGGCAAGTTAAGATGGCACAGATTTATATTAGCCTTGGTTCGAATGTTAATAAAGAACATTATATTCAACAAGCGTTACTTGCCCTTAAATCGTATTTTACTCCTATTGAGCATTCTTCAGTGTTTGAAAGCGAAGCTGTTGGCTTTGCTGGTAATAATTTCTTTAACTCTGTAGTTGGCGCGCAAACAGATATGCCGTTATTACAGCTGTGTGAGTTATTAAAAAATATTGAACGAGATAATGGCCGTACTCTAAACGATAAAAAGTTTAGCCCAAGAACACTCGATCTTGATCTACTTTTTTACGATGATATAGTTTGTGATTCGCCAGCTCAGTTGCCTCGTGATGAAATAACAAAAAATGCATTTGTACTTCAGCCGCTGGCTGAGATAGCCCCTGATTTTTATCATCCTGTAGCTAAGCAAACGATCGCGCAGTTATGGGATACATACAACAACCCCAAGCAAAAACTATGGAAGGTGGAGTTTATTAACCCATGAGCATTATCGAAATTATTGTTTTAGCCCTTATTCAAGGATTGACCGAGTTTTTACCTATATCAAGCTCCGCTCATCTTATTCTTCCTTCACAAATTCTTGGCTGGCAAGATCAAGGCTTGGCCTTTGATGTAGCTGTACATGTTGGAACGCTTATTGCGGTTGTTATTTACTTTAGAAAAGAAGTCGTCGAAATACTCGGCGCATGGTTTAAATCATTTGGTGCGCAAGGCACAACAGACGACAGTAAACTAGGCTGGTGGATTATTTTAGGGACTATACCAGCTGCAGTACTGGGTTTACTTTTTAAAGACTTAATTGAGCTTTATTTACGCAGTGCCTGGGTTATCGCCATCACCACAATTTTATTTGGCTTATTACTGTGGTATGCGGATGCAAAAGGCAAGCAAACCAAAACAATTTACCAGTTAAATTGGAAGTCGGCACTAATGATAGGTATGGCGCAAGCCATGGCCATGATCCCGGGTACATCACGTTCAGGCATAACCATGACGGCAGGCTTGATGCTCGGTATGAATAAGCAAAGCGCAGCGCGTTTTTCATTTTTGCTGGCAATTCCTGTCATCACGATGATGGGGCTTTATTACACAGTAGAGCTTGCATTAGGCGATGAGATAGTTGATTGGACTACGTTAATTTTAGGCGCTGGTTTATCATTTATTTCAGCGTATGCCTGTATTTTCTTATTTTTGAAAATCATCGAGCGTATGGGAATGATGCCGTTTGTGATCTACAGATTACTACTCGGTGTAGGTCTAATTGCTTTTTTGATGATTTAACAGTATTGGAATTGAGATAAAATTAGGCAATTTATCTGAGAAAAAACACCTCGATTTCGTAGGTGTTTTTTTTTACTTTTTTGGCTAAACTGAAGTGGTTTTTAATAATTGATTATAAAAGGGATACAAATGGAATTTAAAAAATCATTGTTAGCATTAAGTGTAGTTGCTGTTCTATCAGGGTGTGGAGGGTCTTCAGACAATAAAAAACCAGAAATAACGGATCCTGTTGTTACCGATCCGGTCACCCCAGTTGTAAGTGAAGCACAAGTAAAAGGCGTGGCTTCTAAAGGGACATTAAAGAATGCACAGCTGACATTTTATAAATATGAAAACGGTGAAGCCATTGAATTGACGGCTGATGAGCTTGGAGATTCTAGTTTAGTTACAGATGAAACGGGTCACTATAGTGTTTCGTTGAAGGGTGTTGCAGGGCTTGTTAAAGTTAAAGTATCAGCCAGTCAAGACACCGCATCACCGACAATTATGGTATGTGATGCCCCCGTAGGTTGTGGGAAAAATGAGGCAGATCAAACGATAGCTTATGGTGATGACGTTAACTTAACGGTTCAAGATCCTGAGTTTTCACTTACATCAATATTAAACCTGCCGCAAGGTGAAAGTAATAGCGAGAACACATCTAACATCACTCCACTAACGCATATTGCCACTGAGCTTGCGCAAAGTCGTGGTGCAATTACTGAGCAAACAATAAGTGATGCACATTCTCAAATTGCGAATGTATTTGGTCTGATCGGAGCATTAAATTCATTAGCGCCTACCGCAATTGAAAATCCTTCAGCGATTTTAAACGAAGAGAATATCTCTGCAGTACGTTATGCGTTGATCAATGCAGGTATTGCAAACGCATTATACTCTGATGCTGGGACAGATAACGTAAGTGCTAAATTGAGCTCAGCAATTACTGATTTAGTCGCCGCTGATGGCGGTATTTTAGTTACTAATGCAGCGGATGATGATGACGAGTTTGAATTTTCAGTCGAAGATGTTTTGTCTGGTGCAGAGCAAGCTACATTGCAATTAATTGAAATAATAAAAAAAGACCCTCAATTAGTTACAGAGTTAAGTGGTTTAGATGCGCTTGAACAGTTAGTAACAAATCTCGTAAACGAAAAAAAGGCTAAGGCCGCAGAAGCGGGCGACAGCGGTCGTATTAAAGGCAAAGTTAGCGATCAAACACAAGGTGATGCTATCGCAAAAGCCGCGGCTATGGTTAATGATATTCGCCTGTTTGCTAATCTATTTGATGTTACTAAATCGTCAGGAGCAGACTTTGAATCTGAAGGTGAAAAATTTGTATCATTGGTTGAATCTGCAGGAGATATGGTTGCAGAGCAGGGTGATAGCTTTGCGTTATTAAGCGATGTAATTGAGGCAGTTACACAAATTAATCAACAACGACAAGAAACTGATAATTCAGCAACTATGTTTGATTTAAAAGATTACTTATCAACAGGTGGCGCAGGTACAGTCATACTTGATGAAGAAAATCTAACGTTTAAAGTAACCGCAGCGGCAGGTACAGAGTCACTGACACTTGATATCGCGATCAATGCGTTACAAGATAATCAGCAATATCAATTAGCGCTGTCTGGTATGGCTGAAAATGATGCAGTTAAATTTGAGATTACACAGGGTAGTCATGCAACAATCAGTTTAGACCGTGCTGTAACACGCGCGCAAATTGAAGCGGGCGATGTGGATGCAGAGCCGATTAAAGGAGAACTGAGCCTAACTGTTGAACTGGCACAAAAGTCGACAGAGACAGTGACTAACCCAATTAGTTTTAAAGGGGCGCTCACGGGAGAGCTCTTACCTGTCAATGTTTATAGCGCGGATACTTCTAACTATGATGCAGAAACTGCATGGGATTATACATTAGAGCAAGACACACTTATCTTACCAAAAATGGTTAGCTTAAGTGGAGAGTTTTCATCACTACAAGGTGAAATGATCAAAGCAACCGCGACAGTTAATATTAAAGATTTAGCGGCTTATACACCGCCAGAACTCAAGGGTTTTGGTAAGTTAAAAGAAGATATTGCAGCTGTTGTTGTGAACGAAGCGAATTCACAGCTATCACTTTCTGTTAATAATGATGAAACTGTAACCGACTATACTTATAGCAAAACGAGTGAGCAAGCTGGCAACTGGAAAATTGAAGCGCAGCGAACCACCGATATTGAAGGTTACTTCCAAGGTGAATTTAAGCGCGAAGTATTCACTTTTGATGGGGTGCAGTATTATTACTACAATTTTCATAATACCAATAATGATCAGACCTACGGTTTTGTTGAATACATAGAGCAATCTGAATCTTCACAGTTATTTGTTATTAGGCAGACTTATCAATACTTTACAGATTATCGTGATGGTGTATTGACCACAAAAAGCGGAAATGAAGTTAACGTTGATGAACTTCATTTCTTTCGCAGTCAAAATGAATTTTTTAGCTATGATGAGGCCGTTAATAACTTACTAATTAGAATAAACGCAGATCCTGCCACATTGAATAATATCAGTGATTACTTTAATAACGAATTAAACGGTGGGTTTGGCGTTGCTGTTGGTGGTGAAGGAGATTATCGTTTAATTAATGATGACGCTCAGATCAGCGCCGGGGCTAACGTAGATTTAGATGCGTACCTTGTATCGCCAATTTTAGATGAATTGTTGACTATAAGTGTTAGCAATAACGCCAATAACCTGACAGCTACAGTGGAGGGTAGTAGTAGCCAAGATGTTGTTAGCGTAGTGCGCACCGATGAGTTCAATGTTAGCGTTAACAGCACGCGAACCTATTCAGGTGGCGAGTCAACTCAATCACAATTGGTATCATCGAGCAAAGCAACGGCTCTAGGTGATGAGTTATTGGTGGCTTCATGGCGTTCTTATAATCAACAACCGACTCTCCAAATGGGTCAACTTTATCGTCCAATAGATACCAATGCTGATCAAATAGCTGATCATTATCAATGTTATGGAGCTGTTTTTAGCAACGAAGCGGGTGAATACGTTGATGGTAGCGGCCAATTAATAGATTTTGATACCTATGAATCCTATTGCGGTGAATATGAGTCGTTAGCTTCAGCGATTCGTTATGATAGTGAGATTGGCAGCTTTGGTATTAACAGTAATTTTGCAACGTTTACAGCTGTTGATGTTTTTACTGCTCAAATTGGTGGTTTCAGAGGGCCGTGGCTACCACAGCCTAATGAAGGCGATTCATTCCAAGCACGCACTTTCTATGGGCATGTTGATGGTTTAGGTAAAGTTGCAGCTGATTTTACAAGACCTGAACACATGGATTGGGCTGTCGATGGTGAATATAAAATCGATATGTATTTGGCTCAACCTGAACTTGGAACGGTTGTTGAAGATGAAGATACATTCTTAGATATCAATGCTGCACTTAATGTGCAGGTCAAGGTCGGTGAATATAATCTTGATTTAAATTTGAGCGGCGAAAGAACGGACCTTGATGATGGTAAGCTGGCTCTTGATGTGAAGTATCAGCTTCCTAATAGCGATAAACAACGAAGTTTCATGGTCAAATATGATACTAAACTTGAAACCTTATCTGCAGTGAACGCTGAAAATGTGACTTTGATGTTAGCTGAATCTGACGGTGGTGATACAGCAGAGCAAGTGTTAGGAACTATTATGGTTGGTGATGAAAAGGCAGCTGAAATAGTTAAGCGAGAAGGGCTTGTTCTGATTGTTTATACTAATGGTACAGTTGAAAGTTTATAGTTAGCTTATTGTGAGTCTGGGCCAGCTTTAGCTGGCCTTTTTTATAAGAAATAAAAAATGAACATTAAGAGTTTTTTTAGTTGTACTTTATTGTTTAGTTCAATGCATGTAATTGCGCAGCATGAAGTATCAACCTATGTATATTCAAATAGCTTTAGCAATATAGCGCCTGTTTTGGAGCTTGCTAAAGATGAATGGCAAACACCACCAAAAACCGACGCAGACAACGGTTTTTCACAAACGCGGATTGGCTTAAGTTATCAGCCGAGTGATTGGCAGCAATTTACTTTTCATATAGAGCAGCGGTTGGACTACTTTGTAAAAAGTAACCCCGACACTGCTTTAGGCTACTATCAAGAAAGTAATAAAACGCCCTTACTGAGCAAAGAAAACTACCAGGCTAAACTAGACTACTTTGCAAACCGCAGTAAAGGGCTTGGTATTACATTTGAACATCAGTTCGAATTATTTCTACTTGGTGTAAAAGGGAGTTACTGGGGGGTTGATTATTTTAGGCACTCATTCGTGAGCGGCAATGTTCAAGGTCGCGAAGATAATAGTTTATTAGGCGAGTTAAATTACCAAGAGTACTACACGCACAATAACTTTTTAAAACGTCCAAATAATGGAGGGTGGGATAACAGTGGCAGTGGTTATTCATTTGATGTATTCACAGAGTTTATGCCATGGGAAAATGTGTTAGTTCGCGCAAGTTTTATTGATATTTATAACCAATTTACAGTTGATAATGTCGGTTTTACGCGTGCCAATATTAATACAAAAGGTAGTTTTGTTGATAACCAAGGGTTTAGTAGTTTTCGCCCACTCCTAAAAGGATTTGAGGGAGAAAGTGAACATGATTTTAGGATCCCAGAACACGTTGCTATTGAGTTGTCATATAAACAGCGAGAGCTGAGTTATGTTGCCAACTTACTCCGTCAAGGTGATATCAATTTTGTACAGCTTGGTGTTCAGCTGCCCTGGGGAGAAAGCCAGATTAAACTACTTATAGACCCTGTTAACTTAGTACCTAAACTGGGTTATGAAAGTGAGTGGTTTGATTTTTCGCTTGCCATGGATAAGTTAAACCCGAATAAAGCGATGCAGTTATCGTTAGCTGCGCGTATAAGCATCTTATTTTAATAAGCTTGCTGTGATTAAAATAAAACGCCTTACTCGACGAGTAAGGCGTTTTTTATTGCTCTAAAACACGTTTAAATTAGAACGTGTATTTAGCACCTAGTGATATACGGCGTCCTTTCACGTCAAAGAACTCACCATCATCGTAAGTGAACGGATTACGTGGTGGTTCACGGTCTAGAATGTTGTTAACACCTACACGTAATTGTAGCTCATCTAAGATGTTTGTTTTATACATAAAATCAAACGTCGTGTAAGATGGGATATCATTATAGTTATTCTGTTCAATGCTCCAGTCGTTGTCATTAACAGTTGCATGACGATAATTCATTGTTAATACGTAAGCTGAGTCATCATGTGAGTACACAGCATTAAAACGACCTTTCCAACGTGGAGAGGCTATTTCACCTACATCACTACGAAAATCTTCAGCACGACCAGTTGAGTTACTGTTGTCGTCAATTAGGTAGGTTGCAGTTAATTTTAGTGCTAAGTCACCAGAGAACAACTCAGTACGGTATGCTGATTCAACATCAACACCTTTTTTATTAATAACAGCGGCATTAATTGGGCGAGTGAAGAAGTTTTCAATTTCACCCGTTTTTTCATTACGCACAACGTTACTACAGAAAGGGTTATCTAAAGATGATGACTCATAACATAGTTCAACACTATTACGGCCAAAATACTCAATGGCGCCTTCCACTTCGAATGACCAATAATCAAGAGTTAGATCTAAACCTTCAACAAACTCAGGAGTATAAATTACACCAACGGTGTAATCGTTAGATGTCTCATTTTTAAGGTTTTGGTTACCCTGAATATAGCCCGGTAAGCTGCCGGCTGCTAGCCATGCGTCCGAAGGTTTCCATCCTTCAGCTAAACCTGCTGCTTGACAGTTTTTAATTACGTTTGCTTTATACTTACTACCTGATGTAGCAATTGAGTCAGCTCTACAGACATCCGCGCGGCCTGAGCTAAATGTTTTTGAGTTAGGTGTAAATAAATCACCTATATTTGGTGCACGCACTGATTTAGAGCGATTTAAACGAACGCGAAGTTCATCTGTTACACCCCAGTTAAGCGCCAATTTCCATGCATTATCTTCACCGGTGACTGAGTAGTCCATGTAACGTAAAGCTGTTTCAAATGTTAAGTCAGTTGCTAGAAATACATCCTCTAGTAACGGGATGGAAATCTCAGCTGATAACTCATTGACATCAATTTCGCCATCCATTGGTAAGCTTGAATTACCAAAGATTAAGCCTTTTTGCATATTCTCAGATGGTGTTGTAGTTGCTGATTCACGACGGTGCTCTGCGGTGAATGCGGCTGCAACGTAACCAGCTGGAAGTTCAAAAAGTGAACCGTCTACAGTTAATGCAAAAACAACTTGGTCGTGTTGTGCAAAGCGGGTTGCGGTAGTACCAATATAATCTACTTGTGCTTGCGTTGCTGATGTAGCCCCCATAGTATTAAATGGTGTACAGCCTTCAATTGCGCCAATTACTTCGCCATCATCATTACGTTTAGCACAAACAACATTACCTTGATATTCAACGGCATCAATAGAGTTTGCTAGATTTTGCGTTAATACTTCACCAGTCCACAGTGTGTCTTGCTCAATACGACCAAACTGCGCATATGTTGAATAGCCCCAATCATCGCTTATGATGCCTTCAACGCCAATAGAGGTACGGAACACTTCACGCTCTTGGTTATATGCGCGGTCGCCCCATAGATTTTCATTGGCTTGACGAAGAGTGACTGATTTTAGTTCGTTATCATCCATTAACTTAGCCATGTCATTTTTTACAAATGCATTATCACGGCGAATAGTATGACGGAAGAAAGCCGGTGTACTTTCAGTAGTCGATTCAGTGTTTGAGTAAGTAAAGTCAAACGTTAATGTATGATCATCATTTAGTTGATAAGTACCGTAAGCAGAAGCAATAAGGCGCTCTAAAGGAGTTTGAAAGTAGCTTTTATAACCATGACCAAATACGCCGTCACCATTGCCGCCTTCAAAATAGCTATTTGATGGATTTGCAAGCTTGTTCTCGTGATCAATCAATGCTTGGTTTGGATTTGGGATGCGACCAGAACCCATCTGAAAAGGACGAATATTTCCATTTTCATCAAAGGTATAGTGGTGGTTGTTGTAACCATCATCTGTAAAGGCACCTTTTGAGAAGAAATCACCGCCTTCAGAATAATAAGCAAGGCCTGTAGGTTTACCTAAAATAATACGCTCAGGAATACCATCTGTACCATTTAAATTGGCAGGATTAATGTATGTGTTAACTGGATTTCGGTAAAAGTCACGACTTAGCTTGCCGTAACTTTTATTCTCAGTGTAGTTAACTGATGCAATGAACGATAATTTATCACCTTCCATACCACCGGTGATAGAGAAGTTATTTTGCTCACCACCACTTTGCTCAGGGCGAACAGTTGAAACGTCAAACTCAATACCATCCATAGATTTTTTAGTGATGATATTTACAACACCGGCAACAGCGTCAGCGCCATATACAGCTGCAGCACCACCGGTTGCAATTTCAATGCGTTCGATCATCGTCGTTGGAATGTTATTTAAATCAACAGCGGTGTCGCCAATAGAGCCTGGAACAAAGCGACGACCATTAACAAGCACTAATGTACGTTCTGAGCCTAAACCACGAAGGTCAGTAGTATTTAAGCCTGACGCGTAAATTGAATTGGTTGTTGTCTCTGGTGAAAGGCCAACAGTCGCTTGCGGCATGTCTGCAAGTAAATCATTTACATTGGTGATACCTTGGTTTTCTAGCTCAACACCGCTTATCACAGTAACAGGAGTCGGAGAGGTCAAATTAAAACGTTTTATTTTTGACCCTGTTACTTGAATGCGCTCAACGGGTTTTACGTCAGTAGTTTCTTGTGCAAATGCACTTGATACGCCAATTGTGCCAGTAATTAATACTGCGTTAACTGCTGCTGTAATAAGATTTAATTTTTTCAACATAATACCTTTTTATTTTGACAAGGTTTGCCCGCAGGGCAATTAAACTTGATTGAACTTGCAAAGGGTCAACATTGTTAGCCATATTAACTTTGACGTTAAATATATGCCTTTCAATGTAACCAAATGTAATTTAGCGCTATGTTTTATCACAGTCCCTAAATGGAGTCTTTTATGTGGCGAATGTGAGTTTTGTTGCTAAAAAGTGCTTTTTGTTTTTATTGTGGGTATATGTTGGTATTGCATTGTTTTTTATTAATATTATTTGTAATCATAGATTTACACATTTACTTTTTGTAATTTATTAAGTTGTTTTTATATTTTACAATTAACTATTTTGCAATTGTACGTCAATAACTTTGCTTTAAAATTGAACTTCAATGTTAATTTTGCTCAAAAAGTGACGAGTGATATTTGAGCAGTTGAGCAAGAGTAGGGGAACTTTTTAGTTTATATGCTATTAGTTACCATCTAGCACAAGTGTTGTGTTAGATGGTAATGGTAACTGAGCACTATTTTTGGCATTATGTCAGCTTCATTTTTTATCTCTTTTTTAGTGCTGCATAAGCTATTTTTAGCGGCAAAGGAATAATATGCATATTCATATTTTAGGTATTTGTGGCACTTTTATGGGCGGTATTGCGGCGATTGCTAAGTCGCTTGGGCATACTGTAACGGGCTCAGATCTAAACGTGTATCCACCAATGAGCACACAACTCGAAGAGCTAGGTATTAAATTAATGCAGGGCTATGATGTCTCTCAGTTAGACCCTGCGCCAGACATGGTTGTGATTGGTAATGCAATGAGTCGCGGTAACCCATGTGTTGAATATGTATTAGATAAAGGGCTACCTTATACCTCAGGCCCTGAATGGTTGAAGCATAATTTGCTGCAAAATTCATGGGTACTGGCTGTTGCAGGTACTCACGGTAAAACCACTACCGCAAGTATGCTGGCCTGGATTTTAGAATATGCAGGTTTAAAGCCGGGTTTTTTAATCGGTGGCATTGTGCAAAATTTTGGCTTGTCTGCCCGAGTTGGCGAAACGCCATTTTTTGTTATTGAAGCCGATGAGTACGACACTGCATTTTTTGATAAACGCAGCAAGTTTGTTCACTACCTACCACGCACGCTTATTTTAAATAACCTTGAATTTGATCATGCGGATATTTTCGAAGATTTAAACGCCATTAAAAAACAATTTCATCATTTGATGCGTACACTACCAAGTAGTGGCAAAGTAATTTGGCCCCAGCAAGATAACGCATTGCAAGCTGTGGTAAAGCAAGGCTGTTGGAGTGAAAGTGAAACACTCGGCGCAGATTGGGACTATCAGCTTATCAAGGCTGATGGTAGCGAGTTTACTGTGTTACTTAATGATCAGAGTCAAGGCACTGTAAAATGGCAAGCGTTTGGTGAGCACAATGTGAAAAACGCGATTATGGCAATTGCTGCCGCGCGTCATGTAGGTATTGCTATCCCGCATAGTATTGCGGGGTTAGGAGAGTTTATTAGCCCAAAACGCAGAATGGAGCTTAAAGCGGATATTGCCAATATTAAAGTGTATGACGATTTTGCTCATCACCCTACGGCTATCACTACAACACTTGCAGGGCTGCGCGCAAAAGTGGGTGATGAAAAAATTATCGCTATACTCGAGCCGCGTTCAAACACTATGAAAATGGGTGTGCATCAACATACCTTATTAGCGTCGTTAGTCGATGCTAATGATGTGTATCTATTTGAGCCTGACAATTTAGCATGGTCATTAAGCGAACAAGCAAAACAAGCAGAAATGGTATGCTTAAGCAATATCAATGAGATCATTGAGCAAGTCGTTGCAAGCGCTCAGCCACAACAACATATTTTAATCATGAGCAATGGCGGCTTTAACGGCCTTCATGATAAGTTAATTACCGCTTTGCAGCATAAATTTATACAGTAATAAACCGGAGCGACAGTGCAATATAAAGAAACCATTACGCTTGCCTTTAGTGGCGCGTCAGGTGCGCCATATGGCTTACGATTACTTGAAGTATTGCTCGCGCAGCAGTTTCGCGTGTATGTGTTGATCTCAAGTGCTGCTCGTGTAGTACTTGATACTGAATCAAACATAAAGTTATCAGGTAATGAAGATAAGGCGACCGAGCAATTAAGTACATTATTTAATGCACCAGCAGGTCAGTTACAAGTATTTGGTAAAGATAACTGGTTTAGCCCGGTAGCGTCAGGCTCTGCCGCACCGAAAAAAATGGTTGTATGCCCGTGTAGCGCAGGGTCAGTCTCTGCGATTGCAATGGGGGCGTCAGATAATCTATTAGAGCGTGCAGCAGATGTAGTGATTAAAGAGCGCGGTCAGTTAATTTTAGTGCCACGAGAAACACCATTTAGTGAAATTCATCTTGAGAACATGCTAAAACTCGCCAAGCTTGGGGTGACCATAATGCCTGCGGCACCAGGGTTTTATCATCAACCGCAAACCATTAATGACTTAGTTGACTTTATGGTTGCGCGTATTCTAGATCATTTAAATATTGAACATACCCTCACTAAGCGTTGGGGTTATGGGGAAGGGAAATCATGAGTAAAGCACTTGCTTTGAATATTGAAGGCCTTACTAAGGTTTATAAAAATGGTGTTGAAGCAGTCAAAGGCATTGATCTGCAAGTGTATGAAGGCGATTTTTTTGCATTACTTGGGCCTAATGGCGCGGGTAAATCAACGACCATAGGCGTGATTTCGTCATTGGTTAATAAAAGCCAAGGCAAAGTGGAAGTATTTGGTCATAACATTGATACCGATTTAGAAGCCGCTAAATCGCAGCTTGGTCTTGTACCGCAAGAATTTAACTTTAGCCAGTTTGAAACCCTTACACAAATATTAGTTAATCAAGCCGGTTACTATGGTGTACCGCGAAAATTAGCCCATCAGCGAGCTGATAAATACTTAGCACAATTAGGCTTACTCGAGAAAAAAGACAAACAAGCGCGTACTTTATCGGGCGGTATGAAGCGTAGGTTAATGATTGCCCGTGCGTTAATGCATGAACCAAAACTGCTTATTTTAGATGAGCCAACAGCGGGTGTTGATATTGAGCTGCGCCGTTCTATGTGGGATTTTTTACGCCAAATTAATGAGCAAGGTGTAACAATTATCCTTACGACACATTATTTAGAAGAAGCTGAATTATTGTGTAAAAATATCGCTATTATTGACTCAGGTATTATCGTTGAAAATACCACGATTAAAGCATTGCTTGCCAAATTAGATAAAGAAACGTTTATCCTGGATTTAAAACAACCAGTACAGCCGGTTACAGTCACGCTTGATGGCTATAAATTTACAATGGCTGATGATCATACCATTGAAGTAGAAGTGGCAAAATCACAAGGTTTGAATGCGGTATTTACAGCATTAACTGAGCAGGGTAATACCGTACTTAGTATGCGTAATAAAGCGAACAGGTTAGAAGAGTTGTTTGTCGGTTTACTAGAGCAAGGGCGGGGCAAGTAGATGTTTAAATATGGCGTAGCCTTAAAAAGTTTATGGTTTAAAGAATGCATTCGATTTTTACGTATTTGGATTCAAACCTTAGTGCCACCTGCGATTACCATGAGTTTATATTTTGTGATTTTTGGTAATTTAATAGGCTCTCGTATCGGTGATATGGGCGGTTTTAGCTATATGGAGTTTATTGTTCCTGGTCTAATCATGATGTCGGTGATCACTAACTCCTACTCTAATGTGGCTTCAAGTTTTTATTCAACCAAGTTTCAAAAAAGTATTGAAGAGCTATTAGTCGCGCCAGTGCCTAATTATATCATTGTGCTGGGTTACATGGGCGGCGGTATGACGCGTGGTATGCTGGTGGGGTTAATTGTTACGTGTGTATCTTTGTTATTTGTTGATATTCAAATCCATAACGTATTTGTGATCATAGCGACGGTAATATTAACATCAGCGGTATTTGCATTAGGTGGTCTGATTAATGCTATTTACGCGAATAGCTTTGACGATATTAGTATTATTCCTACCTTTGTTCTAACACCGCTGACTTATTTAGGTGGGGTATTTTACTCAATCACGTTATTACCAGAATTTTGGCAGGGGGTATCGCAGATTAACCCAATTATTTATATGGTTAATGCCTTTAGGTATGGCTTTTTAGGCGTATCAGATGTTGATTTATCTGTTGCATTTGGTGTGTTGTTGTTATTTATTACAGCACTATTTACAGTCGCGTTGACGTTAATTAAAAAAGGTGTGGGGTTAAGACACTAATGAGTGATGCAAATTCACGAAGTATTGTATCTAATCAACAAGGCTTGCATGAAAAGCTGGATGAGATAGTTAATAAACATTTAACTGCTGAGTTTAAAAAACCCATTGCAGCGCATACGCAAATGGCATTTGATCAAGTAAATGAAAAAGTGCAGGCTTTTGCTGGGCCCATTATTTTAGATTCGTGTTGTGGCGTAGGCGAAAGCACTGCTAATTTAGCAAAGCGTCACCCAGATGCGTTAGTGATAGGTATTGATAAGTCATCACATCGTTTAGATAAGCATGACATTGAATACAAGCAAACAGACTCGGGCCAGTATATTTTAGTGCAAGCTGACCTTAATGATTTTTGGCGTTTAGCTGTTGCTGCCAATTGGCAGCCAACGCACCATTATTTGTTGTATCCAAATCCATGGCCTAAAGCTAAGCATATTCAACGGCGTTGGCACGGCGCTGCTATCTTCCCATTCATCGTTAAGTTAGGCGGGTTACTCGAAGTTCGCAGTAACTGGGATATCTACGTAAAAGAGTTTGCTCAAGCATTACAGTTGACTGGGCAGCATTGTGAAGTAGAACTATTTAGTAGCGATACCGCCATTACTCCGTTTGAGAGAAAGTATTGGGCGAGCTCTCAGCAGAGCCACCGATTAGTGGTTGCGCTGTTATAGTCTTTTTTAAACGACTACTTATTTGTGGCGCTGGTTCGGCAAAGTAATAACCTTGCATCAGCGTCACATTTGCCTTTAACAAGGCATCGACAATCGCTTTATTTTCTACCCATTCAGCAATCAGTTGTAAGTTTAGTTGCTTTGAAAAGCTGGCAATGTGCTCAATATAGAGATATATATCTTTATCGTGAATTATTTGTCTGATCAATGTACCGTCTAGTTTAATGCCATCAACTTCTAATTTTAAGACATTAGATATATTAGAATACCCAGTACCAAAATCATCAATGAAGACCTTTACGCCTCGTTGCCTAACCATTGCAATAAACGCTTTAACTTCAGAAAAGTTAGCGATAGCTTCTGTTTCGAGTAACTCTAAGGTGATATTTCTAGGTTGAGGATAACGTTTTAGTTCACTTTCTAAAAACTCACTTAAACCGGGGTCAAGCATATCTTGGGCGGTAATATTTATACTCCAGCATATACTGGTTTTTCGGAATCGTTCAAAGCATTGCGTTAGCATAGATCGCGTTAACATGCCGTCCATGCGCGAGCGGTTTACAACATTTAAAAATGCGTCAGGTTTTAATATTTCACCTTGGCAAGTAATCATCCGAGCTAAGCATTCATATTGGATTATTTTGTTATGCGTACTGTCATAGATTGCTTGAAAATAGGGAACAATGCGGTTGTTTTCAAAGGCCTCTCTAACTTCTTTTGCCATTTCAACATTGTATTGGTATTGGCTTTTTACATCATGTAGAGCTTTTGAGTAATTAACAACAGTATGACGCCCTTGCTTTGCTTGTAGTGCGGCAATGTGGGCATTCTCAAGTAGCATAGATTTATTGCCGTTAGCGATACCAGCGCATAAAGTAATATAAATAAATGGGTTAGTAAGTAGTGGGGTGCTGCAATTATACTCTTCAATAATGTTAACAAAGCTGTTGTTATTATCATCGAATGAAGTAAGTAAAACAATCTTATTCGTTGCTAAACGAAATATTCGGCTGTCGGTTGGCCGGCGTTTATTAAAGTGCTCTAATAGGTTTTTCATTACTCTGTCGCCAACTTCGGTGCCATAAAAGCTATTTATATCTTCTATTTCATTGACCCAGATAACAGCAAGTTGCATATGGTGAAGTGGTGATTTTTTGATGAAATATTCAAGCGCAATATGATTGGCAAAGCCACTAGCTGAATCAGTCGATATGGCACGCTTTAATAAAAATATATAAATGCCAGCAACCAATAACGCAATGAAAAAGAAAAAGCTAGCCATAGCAGCTGCTTTTGAAGCACTTAACTGTAGACGTTGATTTAGGTCATAAATAGTAATATCGGCACCAGTAATATAAGTAACACCATTACTATCAACAAAAGGAATAAAGATTGTTTTAAAGTGGCCCCATTGATCTTTTGATATTTCGAATATAGGTTCAGTAGAATAAAAAGCGCCTTTATTAGCATCGGTTGCTTCAGGATAGAGGTCAAGAAGCTGTGTTACTTTCCCGATATTTTGATCCTTTTGGGTATAACTTGAGGCGCTGAAATGGACTTGTCCATCTTTTAAAATCATCGCGTAAACATAGGCAATATCGAGAGTATTGGCAAACTCTGATAGTTGGCGACTTTTTTGTTGATATTCGCTGCGGCTGATATGTAGCCCCGCATTGAGTTGACGATGATAATCATCACCCAATATATGCTTTACACTTAGTGCCGCATTAAGCAAACGAGTATCAACACTTTGCATAATATCATTACGCGTGCTGTGGTATGTGTAGTAAACGTAAGCAAGTAAGCTGATAACAAAAACGACAAAACCGGCCATTATCCATTTGGTTCGTATACTTCCTTTTATCATGTGTGCCTCTTTTGTGGTCGCTACACCATTATACAAAAAATGGCTGTCTCAGCTATAAATAAATTACGGCGCATTTTAGCAGCAAATATTAATCAATTTATCATTAATTTGTCATGCAATTGACTGCTTTTATGGCTTTATACGAGACATTACTACTCTATTGCAGTAAAGTTAACGCATTTCGTAGAATCATTGTAGCTGGCGTTGTTTATGCTAAGGGCCTTTAATTGGGTCTTTGGATAAAAGAAAGCTACATTTACTGGGTATAAAGATGGATCAAAAGCGTTGTGCCGTCGCCTCTAAAGAAACTCTGATGCGTATATTTACCGTGCCTGAAGCACCTGACTCAACTTTGAGTAAAATCGAACTTGAGATCTCGAGCAACTTAGCAGGTTTTTTAAATGAGAACATTGCGGCAATTGAAAAGCCATTGCATGAAATTGAAAAAGATTTTCAATCAGCGGTGATCCCAGAAGATCCAACTTTTGTTTCAGCTTATGCGCAGGACATTATGGAGCAACTTGTTGCTCATTCAGTGCATACAGCCGCGCCAAGCTTTATTGGCCATATGACTTCAGCGCTACCGCATTTTGTGCTGCCACTATCTAAGTTGATGGTGGGCCTTAATCAAAACCTGGTAAAAATTGAAACCTCCAAAGCATTTACTCCCCTTGAACGCCAAGTGCTTGGCATGATGCATCATTTAGCATACGGGCAAGATGACGGTTTTTATAGTAAATGGATGCACAGTGCTAAAACATCACTCGGTGCATTTTGCTCTGGTGGCACAATTGCAAATATTACCGCGTTGTGGATTGCCCGTAACCGTTTGCTTAAAGCGGATGGGGAATTTAAAGGGATTGGTACACAGGGTTTAATTAGTGCCATGCTGCATTATGGTTATAAAGGCTTAGCGGTACTGATTTCTGAGCGTGGCCATTATTCATTGGGTAAATCAGCTGATTTATTAGGTATTGGTCGTGATAACTTTATAGCCATTAAAACGGCTGATAACAATAAGGTCGATGTTGATGCAATGCGCGCGAAAGCACATGAGTTAGAAGCGCAAGGCATAAAAGTGATGGCCATAGTAGGCGTAGCGGGCACTACTGAAACCGGCAATATTGATCCACTTGATGCCATGGCTGATTTAAGTGCAGAGCTTAACTGTCATTTTCATGTAGATGCTGCCTGGGGGGGGGCAACTTTATTATCGCAAACTCACCGATCACTTCTAAAAGGTATTGAGCGAGCAGATTCAATTACTATTGATGCGCATAAACAAATGTATGTGCCAATGGGGGCGGGGCTCGTGTTATTCAAAGACCCCACAGCGACGGATGCTATTGAGCATCATGCTGAATATATTTTACGCAAAGGCTCAAAAGACTTAGGTAGCCATACGCTCGAAGGCAGTCGCCCAGGTATGGCGATGTTAGTGCATGCTTGCTTACGAGTAATTGGCCGTAAAGGCTATGAAATATTGATTGATAAAGGCATAGAAAAAGCACAGTATTTTGCTGAATTAGTTAAAGCGGATGACGATTTTGAGCTGATCTCAGAGCCTGAATTATGTTTGCTAACATACCGTTATGTACCAAAGAAAATTAAGCAAAAAATAGCAGAAGCAGACGAGCAAACACGGCTAGATATTTTTGCCTCACTAAATCGTTTTACCGCCAGTATGCAAAAACGTCAACGAGAAGCTGGGCGCTCATTCGTTTCGCGTACACGTTTAACACCAGCTCAGTATGATCATCAACCTACCGTGGTATTTAGAGTGGTACTTGCTAACCCACTTACATCACAGAGTATCTTAAAAGATATTTTGGCTGAGCAAAAAGAACTGGCTAAAACAGATCCTGTCTTTAAAAAATACTTATCTAAGTATATGAAGTAATAATTAATGGTGTTAGTTATGTAATTAACACCATTAATGCTTTGTACATTAGCTAAAGCAACTCGCTTTAATCATTTCACTAATAATAGTTTGCGATGGTTTTATTTTTTCCATCGCTAAAAACTCATCCGGCTGATGAGCTTGATTAATAGAGCCTGGCCCCATAACAATGGTTTCACAGCCTAATTGCTGAATAAACGGTGCTTCAGTACAGTAATTAACTGCGACCGCTTTCTCGCCAGATATTTTTTCTGCCAGTTTAACCAATGCCGAATCAGTGCTGCCGGTGAAAGCGGGAATTGGCTCGTGCATATCGACCACACTCACTGAATCTGGGTATTGATTGTTTATTTCAGCGGCCATTTTTAGCAGCATCATTTGCAATTCTTGTACGCTTAAACCTGGCAATGGGCGCATATCAATGTGCATTTCGCAGCAGCCACAGATACGGTTTGCATTATCGCCACCGTGGATATGGCCTAAGTTTAAAGTAGGGTAAGGAATAACAAAATGCTCAACTGCATACTTATTCTTTAATTCTTCTTTTAAAACTAATAATTTTGCAATCACTTTATGCATTACTTCAATGGCGTTTAAGCCGCGCTCAGGATCAGAACTGTGACCTGAACGACCCACTACTCTAATAGCACTGCTCATATGCCCTTTATGCGTGAAAACAGGCGTCATATCAGTAGGTTCACCAATAATACAGCGGGCGGGCTTTAAATTTGAGTGCTTACAAATTTGTTGCGCGCCGGCCATGGTCGTTTCTTCATCGGCGGTGGCTAAAATCAAAATTGGCTGTGTTTGTGCGCCTTTATCTAGTTCATTGATAGCGTGCAATACAAAAGCAAAAAAACCTTTCATATCAATGCTTCCTAATCCATATAATTTATTATCGTGCTCACTTAATTTAAACGGATTGTAGTTCCAGCGGCTATCATCAAATGGCACGGTATCAGTATGACCAGCAAGCATTAAACCGCCATCCCCTTGGCCTCGTTTTGCGAGTAAATTAAAACGACCTTTAGCGCCCGACAATTCTGTTATTTCACATTCAAATCCAAGGCTTGTACACCAAGTGGCTAATAAATCAATCACCCCTTTATTACTCATAGACAATGACTCATCCATAGCACTAATTGAAGGCGCAGCGATCAATTGCTGATACATAGATAAAAAAGACGGTAATGACATAAAAAAATCCAAAATAAGTATTCAATCTAATTGCATAACAATATAAAAGTATTTATGATGAATATCAATTCACTTTTTAAGCATAAATATATTAAAGCGATGCAATGAATATAAAACGACGATAACCCAGTTTCATTCCTAAAATAGTGTGTTTATGCACTGTTAAACCCGATTTGAACATAAATGTAGTAATAAAAACCAAAAAGAGTAACGAATGAAAGTAGTGATTATTGGCGCAAGTGGTTATAGCGGCGCAGAATTAGCCAGTTTAGTCGCAAAACACCCACAATTAACCTTAGCTGGTTGCTATGTATCTGAGCAAAGCTTAGATAAAGGTAAATTATTAAGTGACTTGTACCCTGAGCATCTAGGTTTACTAGATTCTCCTTTATTACCGCTGAGCGAAAGTGCGTTTAGCGATATTGACAATACGGCTGACTTTGTTTGTTTATGTACTGATCATAAAGTGAGTGTTGATTTAGCGCCACGTTTTTTAAGCATGGGCAAAAAAGTATTTGATTTATCCGGTGGCTATCGTTTAAGCAGCAATGAAGATTATCAAACCTATTATGGCTTTGAACATCAGCATACAGAGTTATTGAGTGAAGCGGCATACGGATTAGTTGAGTGGAATAGCGAAGCAATTGCAAAAGCAAAGCTTGTGGCTGTGGCGGGTTGTTATCCAACAGCTGCATTAAACGCGTTAAAGCCATTACAACAAGCCGGTTTATTAGCTGATCAAACTATTATTATTAATGCCGTATCAGGTGTTACAGGTGCAGGGCGTAAAGCCAGTGTGGGCACGCATTTTTGTGAAGTGTCATTAGCGCCATACGGATTATTTAATCACAGGCACAGCCCTGAAATTGAACAACATTTAGGTCATAAAGTGTTATTTACACCGCATTTAGGTAATTTTCCACGCGGTATTTTAGAAACCATTTATGTACAACTAAAAGCAGATGTAACGTCAGAGCAAGTTACGCAAGCCTACCAAGTGCTTGTTGATGAGCCACTGATCCGATTACTGGGTCGTAAAATACCATCAATTAAAGGGGTGGCTAAGCAGCCGTTTGTGGATATTGCTTGGCAACAACAAGGGTGCCAACTGATTGTAATGGCAGCCATTGATAACTTATTAAAAGGTGCTGCTGGGCAAGCACTACAATGTATTAATTTAGCGATGGGGATACCTCATAGCACTGGTTTAAAAGGGTAATTAGTAATGCAAACATGGGTCATTAAACTCGGTGGTGCAGTACTCAATACAGAAGACGCGGCAAAAGCGTTATTTGAGGCGCTGGCATCGCAAACTCAAGCGCAATTTGTCATCGTTCATGGCGGTGGCTCACTGGTAGATAATTGGTTGAGCGAGGCGGGGTTTGCCAGTGCGAAACATCAAGGCTTACGCATCAGTCCGAAAGAGCAAATGCCTTATATTGTAGGGGCATTGGCAGGCTGTGCGAATAAACAATTAATGAGCCAAGCAATTATTGCAGGTCATAAACCGGTCGGACTTAGTTTATACGAAGCGGGCATTATTTCGTCACAAAAATTAAAAGCGCTTGGTCAAGTGGGTAATTGTGAAAGTGGTGAGCAAAGCGTGCTCCCTGAGTTGTTAAAGCTCGGACGCTTACCGCTGGTGAGCTCTATTGGCTTTGGTGATGATGGCCTTTGGTATAACGTAAATGCCGATGAAGCTGCTGCGGCAATTGCAAAAGAACTTAATGCAGAAATTATTTTTATGACTGATGTAGAGGCAGTGCTTGATGCAAATAAACAGCCGTTACATCAACTTGACACAAATCAGATCAATACTCTGATTACAGATGGAGTAATTTGGGGTGGGATGGAGGTCAAAGTAAAGACCAGCCTTCTTGCTGCCCAGCACTTACGACGCGGAGTGTATATTTCGAGCTGGCAAAAGCCAGAAAATTTAGTCGCTCTACTTGCCGGTGAGCACGTCGGAACAAAAATTACACCATAGGTTTTTATATGTTTAATCATTTTTTATCGGGTCTTGAACTAGACCAACAAGGCGCACTTAAGTTACTTAATCTTGCGCAAAAAATTAAAGCGAATCCTGCTGATTTTAGTCAAGCCCTAGAGGGTAAATCCGTGGTTACTTTATTTGAAAAGCCGAGCTTACGTACGCGTTTATCATTTGATATTGGTATTAATAAGTTAGGTGGTCATGCGGTGTATCTTGATTCGCAAAATGGTGCCATGGGCGCACGTGAATCAGTGAAAGATTTTGCTTTGAATATCGCCAGTTGGGCAGACGGCATCGTGGCACGGGTATATCAACATAAAACGTTAACTACACTTGCTGAGTTCTCGAGCGTTCCTGTGGTTAATAGCTTGTGTGATTTATATCACCCATGCCAAGCACTTGCTGACTTTTTAACACTGCAAGAAGTGTATGGTGATGTAAGCCAACTAAAATTGGCTTATTTAGGTGAAGGTAACAACGTAACTCATTCACTAATGTTGCTTGCAGCTACTTTAGGTACTGATTTCGTTGCTGTATGCCCTAAAGGCAGCTCACCGGATTCGCAAATTTTAAAGCAAGCAGAACAAATTGCAGCAATGAATGGTGCATCAGTGATGGTCAGTGACCGTGTTGAAGCGGCTGTAGGTGCTAACGCTGTGTATGCAGATACATGGGTATCAATGGGTGATGAAACGCCACTTGATCAAGTAAAAGAAAAGTACATGCCGTATCAATTAAACAAGGCGTTACTTGAACTAACAGGGGCTGACACTGTACTGCATTGCCAGCCTGCACACCGTGAGTTTGAAATTACTTCAGAAGTAATGGATGGTCCGGCGTCAAAAATTATACAACAAGCAGAAAATCGTATGCATGCGCAAAACGCGTTGCTTGTTTCATTATTAAATCCAAATTTTGTGTAAGGTATCACCAATGCGTTCTATTAAAAAAGTTGTATTAGCCTATTCTGGTGGTTTAGATACGTCGGCCATTGTGCCATGGTTAAAAGAGAACTACGGCTGTGAAGTCATTGCGTTTGTGGCCGATGTAGGTCAAGGCGCAGAAGAGCTTGAAGGTGTTGAAGCAAAAGCGATCGCTTCTGGTGCATCTGAATGTTATGTTGTTGACTTAAAAGATGAAATGGTTAGCGATTACATCTACCCAACGCTTAAAACTGGCTCAATCTACGAAGGTACTTATTTATTAGGTACGTCAATGGCACGTCCTATTATTGCAAAAGCGCAGGTTGAAATTGCTCGTAAAGTAGGTGCCGATGCACTTTCTCATGGTTGTACTGGTAAAGGTAACGACCAAGTGCGTTTTGAATCGTGTTTTGCCGCGCTTGCTCCTGATCTTCAAGTAATTGCGCCATGGCGTGAGTGGGATTTATCAAGCCGTGAGTCGTTATTAGATTACTTAGCTGAGCGTAATATTCCATGTTCAGCGTCTGCAACTAAAATTTACAGCCGTGATGCAAACGCATGGCATATTTCGCACGAAGGTGGTGAGCTTGAAGATCCGTGGTGCCAACCAAGTGAGCAAGTTTGGACATGGACTAATTCACCAGAGCAAGCGCCGAATGAACCTGAGTTTGTTACCTTAAAGGTAGTTGAAGGTGAAGTAGTTGCGGTAAATGGCGAACAACTTAAACCGTATGACTGTTTAGTTAAACTTAATGATATTGCATCCCCGCATGGCGTTGGTCGTGTTGATATCGTTGAAAACCGCTTAGTGGGCATGAAATCACGTGGTTGTTATGAAACACCAGGTGGGACAGTGATCATGGCTGCATTACAAGCGATTGATGAGCTAGTACTTGATAAAGCAAGTCGTAAATGGAAAGAAGTATTGGGCGGCGAGTTCTCACACCTAGTCTATGACGGTCGTTGGTTTACACCACTTAAAGACTCAATATTAGCGGGCGCAGAAGCATTATCAACTGTTGCTACTGGCGAAGTTATTCTTAAGCTTTATAAAGGCCAAGTAACTGCGGTTCAGAAAAAATCACCAAATAGCTTATACAGCGAAGACTTTGCAACATTTGGTGCAGATGATGTGTACGACCAATCGCATGCTGAAGGTTTTATTCGTTTATTCTCGCTTTCAAGCAGAATTTCAGCACTCGCGAAGAAGTAATTTTACAAAAGCCCCGTACATAAAACGGGGCAATTTCAGGGTTTGGAGATATTTCATGGCATTATGGGGCGGACGTTTTTCTACGGGTCCAGATGAGGCGTTTAAACAATTTAACGACTCACTTCCCTTCGATTATCAACTCGCAGAGCAGGACATTGTTGGCTCTGTTGCATGGGCTGGTGCCTTAAAGCAAGTTGATGTATTAAGCAGTAGCGAGCATCAATCGCTAGTAGCAGCATTAAATGAATTACTCGACGAAGTAAAAGCTGATCCACAAGCAGTGGCAACTTCGGGCGCTGAGGATATTCATTCTCATGTTGAAGCTGCTTTAATCGAAAAAGTGGGCGATTTAGCTAAAAAACTACACACTGGACGTAGCCGTAACGACCAAGTTGCTACAGATTTTCGTCTATGGTGTCGTGATTCCGCCGATCATTTACTTGAAGCGCTAGCGCAGTTAAAAGGTGAATTTATTGCTTTAGCTGAACGTGAGCTAGGAACTATTTTACCGGGTTACACCCATTTACAACGTGCTCAACCATTGCTATTTAGTCATTGGTGTATGGCGTATGTTGAAATGCTTGAGCGTGATGAAAGTCGTTTAGCTGATGCTAAAGCCCGTATGAATTTTTGCCCATTAGGCAGTGGCGCACTTGCCGGTACGGCGTACCCAATAGATAGGCAAACTCTTGCCGCAGGGCTAGGTTTTACCGCTGCGACAAAAAATAGTTTAGATGCTGTGTCAGACCGGGACTTTGTTGTTGAGTTATTAAGCTGTGCGTCAATCTCCATGATCCATTTATCGCGTATGTCAGAAGATTTGATCTTCTACAACTCGGGTGAAGCCGGGTTTATAGAGTTGGCAGATAATGTCACTTCAGGCTCATCATTGATGCCGCAAAAGAAAAACCCCGATGCACTGGAGCTTATTCGTGGTAAAACAGGCCGTGTATTTGGTGCCTTTAGTGCCATGATGATGACCTTAAAAGCCCTGCCACTTGCTTATAATAAAGATATGCAAGAAGACAAAGAAGGCTTATTTGATGCAATGCCTACATGGCTTGCGTGTATTCATATGGCTCAGGCGTGTCTCAAGGGGGTTAAAGTTAACGGCGAACGAACTTTAGCAGCAGCTAAGGGTGGGCACTCAAATGCAACCGAACTTGCAGACTACTTGGTAGCTAAAGGTATACCCTTTAGAGAGGGGCATCATATTGTGGGTGTGCTTGTGCAAATGGCTATCGCACAAGGGAATAACTTAGAGGATTTAAGTTTAGAACAGTTCCAATCAGTGCATAGTATTTTTGAACAAGATGTATATGCTGTATTAGAAATAGACGCATGTATAAAAGCACGTCAAGCATTGGGTGGCACATCGTTAGAGCAAGTTACCATTGCAGTTAAAGATGCCAAAAAAAAACAGCAAATAACGGTACGCGACGCTAATCTTGATGATGTTGAAGGTATTGCGAAGCTAATACAACACTGGGCTACCGTAGGTGAAAATTTACCACGTGCTAAAAGCGATATGGTGCATTCTATTAATGAATTTGCTGTGACACAAGTGAACGGGAAAGTTGCAGGCTGTGCGTCATTGTATATTTATGATACCGGCCTTGCTGAAATACGCTCCTTGGGTATTGACCCTGATACAGGCGTAACTGGACAAGGGCGGCAGCTGGTGGAGCATTTACTAACTAAAGCCAAAAAGTTGGCGCTTAATCGTATTATCGTTTTGACGCGAGTCCCTGATTTTTTTGAAAAACAAGGCTTCACATTCTGTACTAAAGACAGCTTACCAGAAAAGGTAATGAAAGATTGTGAACTGTGTTTACGTAAAGATAATTGCGATGAAGTCGCAATGGAATTTATTTTGAAGCTAAGTAATAGTGCGGAGATCCCGTGTAAAAACGTGGCTTAAAATCCCTGGATATAAAAGACGTACGGTTATCCCTGTGCGTTTTTTTATATTTGACACAAACTGGTATGACCTCACCTCTGAGTTTTCAAGTTGCAAATCGGCTATTTAAATTTACTAGATCAAAAAAGATCAATTTTATAAAAAGTTGGATCGTAAATTGCTATTAGGTACATGAGATGGATAAAAATTGATTCATCTTTACAAAAACGCCAAAAATTTAACAGAGCGTTATCAACAGCGACTTAAAACTGCTTAGGTCACTATTAACATTAAATGAAAGGAATAGTCTCATGCAAGTTACAGGTAATAGCCAATTACAAATGCAAGCATACAGCTCTATGCAACAATCAAAGCCCGCTTTAGAACAAAGCGCTAGCAATAAAACCCTACAATCTGATACAGTGTCTATATCTAATGAAGCCTTATTAGCTGCAGGTGGTGAAGCTGAGATTCAGCGTGGTGGTGGTGGTTTATCAATTGACCCTGATCGTCGTCGCCCATCGTAACTTGTTAATAAGGTTTAGCAAAAACGAGATGGTGTATGTATTTTGATTTAACGTCTTTAGGGATCCACTTTGATACTATTATCATTTGGGGATTATTAATGGCTTGCTTGTATAATTTGTTACTAAAGTTTGCTGTTGAAGACCGAAGTATTTCACCTCTCGTTGTTTCTTTTATAATGTTGCTTTCTTATGGCTTAAGCTATGAGTTTGTTGACCTTAATGCTGGAATGTACGTTTATCTTATCTGGGTAAAATATGACTTTTTAACTATTACTGCCCTTTTGGTCTCGCATAAACTTTTAAAGCTTCCGTACACTGCAACGTTGAAATATATACTTGCTGGACTTACTGTTAATACCTTAATTTTCTTAGGGATACACATTGATATAGTTCTACTAGAGAATAAAGAGTACTGGTGGTTTTGGAGTTTTTATTCTATAGGTATTACGGTTGTAGATTTCTTTATGGTTGTCACACTTATCTTCGGAAAAGATTGGTTACATATTGGAAAGCTTTTTACAAAAAAAAATAATAAAAAACAAATTAATAGCCTAAAAAATTGTTAACGTAACTAATTAAAAAATTGTGGCGTTATTTCAAGAACCTTTTAATTTATATCTATCCTCATTAATCGTATGGGGCTTTCTGATGGCTTTTCTGTACAATCTCGTACAGAAATCAGCCTCACCAGGAAGTGACAGTACAGCAATGTGGGTTGCGTTTACTATTTTCTTATCCTATTTAGTCGGCGATCCATTACTACACCAAAGCATTGGCTATGATATTTTAAACTCCACCACTATTTATGCTATATGGGCAGCTTACGATGTTGTAACGCTACTATTTATTGCCTTTATTTCTGTAAAAAAAACAGTCGAAAACCTACCAGCTAAAATTTACATCATTATTGGTTTTAGCGTTAATATTTTTCTTTTTCTCGGTATGTATGTTGATCTACAGTATGGTAAATATATTGGAGCATGGTGGTTTTGGCACATCTATAGTATTGGAGTTAACTTATCCGACATCATGATGATTATTGCTCTTGTGCTGAATAAGGACTTTCTTGGTTTTGCTAAGTGTTATAAATGGATTTTAAAGAACAAAACACTGTCCCAATCGCGCTGCATTTAATAGCCCATGGCTATGTTGCCACAAGCTCATCATTATTTACTTTTTAAGAATAAACTGCTGAGCTTCCTTGGCCCAAAGATGGCTGCGGAAACTCATTATTGTTCAAAGGCTGTTTTAGCCATGTAGCTTATCTTGTAATGCCTTGACTACTAAAGGACTTACAAACTCGCTTACATCTCCTTTGTGACGCGCTACTTCTTTAACTAAGGTTGAAGAGATAAATGAATTTTTCTCAGCGGGTGTGAGAAATACACTTTCTAAATCGGGGTTTAATCGCCTATTCATATTGGCGAGCTGAAACTCATAATCAAAATCAGACACCGCCCGAATCCCTCGGATCAATACATTGGCATTATGATCACGGGCAAGATCAGCAAGTAATCCTGAGAAACCAATCACGCTTACATTATCAATATGAGTTAATAAACTATTTGCTAGGGCTACCCGCTCATCTAAGCTAAAACATGGTTTTTTACTGGGGTTATGAGCAATGGCAACAATGACAGTATCAAACATCTTAGCTGCCCGTTGAATTAAATCTGTGTGCCCATTCGTTAATGGATCAAAGGTTCCTGGGTAAATTGCAGTGACTTTCATAAGTATCGGCTTAATGTTATGTTTGCGGCTATATTAACAGCGTTTGTAATCCAAATCAGCCTTTCCAATTGAGGGATAAGTGACACGTATGTAAATTAGTTTATTTCAATATGACGTAAACAATACGAATTATGGGTTAGAAATTTTCATGATGGTATTTAATTGTTTATTTATTGTTTATACTGCGCGGCTAATTATATTTGAGTAAACTTTGAGCATTTGCTTTAAAAACAACCTAGAGTAGCAGGATATGAGTACCAAGGATAAAATAATTCAGACTAGCATTAAGCTATTTAATGAGCACGGGGAACGTGCGATTACTACCAACCATATCTCTTCTCACATGGGGATAAGCCCTGGGAACCTTTATTATCACTTTAAGAATAAAGAGGACATTATTCGTCATATTTTTTCACTTTACAGTGAGCATTTACATACCCAGTTTCTTCCTATAGTCAAAGGCGATGAAGCACTTTCGCATTTGTCTGGCTATTTGGATGCATTATTTGAATTGATGTGGCGTTTTCATTTTTTCTATGACAATTTAGGGGATATTTTATCTCGAGATGAAGTGTTGAAAAAAGATTACATTGATTTTCAAGCCGCTTTGCTTGGTCAAGTTAGAGAGATTATAATAGGCCTGCGTGAAGGCGGGGTTATTACAATTGATGACGAAGATGCGGTTGAGCTTGCTCATATGTTGAAGATTACGGTGAGCTTTTGGACGCCCTACATCAAAGCTCGTCGTTTAAGTGGTGAGCTTATGCAGCAAGATATTTATAATGGAATTTTAAAAATATTATTGCTCGTTAAAGCATATGGGACTGAGCAAAGTATCCCAAAAATTAACTTGTTACGTGAAAAGTATAGTGAATTAGCGCAAGAGGCCGAACCTGCCTGATGGGGATTTGAGGTTTGTTTATTTCCTAGACGTTATATTTTTTGCTATAATCGCGCGCCCAACACGTGGGTGCGTGAATTCTTAAAATTGTCTAACGAGTGAACTATGCTTAAATTTATCGTCAAACTCCATCCTGAAATAGCCATTAAAAGCCGCTCCGTGCGTAAACGTTTTACAAAGTTGTTAGAGAACAACATTAAAATTGTATTACGTAAGCTTGACGAAAAAGTACAAGTTCAGAACAACTGGGACAATATATCAGTTGTCACTAAGTCTGATGACGCACAAATGCGCATTGATTTTATTGATGGTCTGCAGCGCATCCCTGGTATTGTGCAATTTATTGAAGTAACTGAGACAAACTACGAAAACCTTCACGACATTTATGAGAAAGCACTCGATCTGATTGGCCACACTGTTGTTAATAAAGCATTCTGCGTACGCTGTAAGCGTCAGGGCAAGCATGACTTTACATCAACAGATGTTGAACGTTATGTTGGTGGTGGCTTAAATCAGCATGTTGAAGGGGCAAGTGTAAGGCTTAAAAATCCAGAAGTAACAATACGCCTAGAAATAAAAGATGATAAAGCATATATAGTAACGCAAACTCATTATGGTATGTCAGGTTTCCCACTACCAACTCAGGAAGATGTATTGTCACTTATGTCAGGTGGTTTTGACTCAGGTGTTGCAAGTTATCAAATGATCCGTAAGGGGGCTCGTACTCACTTTTTGTTCTTTAATCTAGGCGGCGCAGCACACGAAATTGGTGTTAAGCAAGCAAGCTATTATATCTGGAAGCAGTTTAGCTCAACGCATAAAGTTAAATTTATTAGTGTCGATTTTGAGCCAGTTGTCGCTGAAATATTAGAAAATGTTGAAAACAGCCAAATGGGCGTAATCCTCAAACGTATGATGATGCGTGCGGGTAGCCAAATTGCTGAAAAACTAGGTATACAAGCACTTGTTACTGGTGAAAGTTTAGGTCAGGTTTCAAGCCAAACACTGGCAAATCTCAGTGTCATTGATCGTGTTACAGAAACACTAATTTTACGCCCGTTAATTCAGCATGATAAACAAGAAATTATCGATATTGCCCGTAAAATTGGTACTGCCGAGATGGCAGAGACCATGCCTGAATATTGCGGGGTTATCTCTAAAAAACCAACAGTTAAAGCAAAAATTGAGGTTGTAAAAGCAGAAGAGCAAAAGTTTGACTTTGATGTACTTAATACTGTTATTGAAAATGCACGTGTTATGGATGTGCGTGATATTGACCTTGAAGCCAAGCAAGAGCTTAAAGAGGCTGAGTCAGTTTCTGACTTACCTAGCGATGCAGTGGTTGTTGATATTCGTTCCCCAGAAGAAGAAGACGCTAAACCACTTGAAATTGATGGGATTGAAGTAGTGCATTTACCCTTCTTTCGCTTAGCAACAAAGTTTGGCGATTTACCGCAAGATAAAGACTATTACTTATATTGTGCGAAGGGCGTAATGAGCCAACTACAGGCACTTATTTTACATGATAATGGTTTTGCCAATGTAAAAGTATATCGCCCTTAAGTAAGGCCTATCTGATTGAAAAGGCGCGATTTAAATCGCGCTTTTTTTATGCCTGATGGCATCAAGAAGAGATTGATTATGTGGGGTGTTTATATCGAGTATTTTAGCCTGCTGGCAAATATAGCCACACATAGCATCGATTTCTGTTACTCGACTATGGGCAACATCCTGCTGCATTGATGAAAAGTTATTTTGTGTATCACTCATCACTTGATAAGCCGTTGCAAGCACGTCAGCAAGAGTTACATTAACGCCCATTTTTTTGGCAACGTGACATGCTTCATTTACTGTATTTAAGATTTTACGGCTAAATATGGGGGCTCTAAGGGCACCATTTTTTACGTTATAAAGTGCGGAAAGCGGATTGATGGCAATATTTATTAATAACTTTTGCCAACGAAGTTGGTTGATATGCTCACTAAAACGAATATTAGGTAAATTATTTAATTGTGATAATACCGCTTTATAGCGTGTTGCTGCAATTGCATTACAGCTGCCTAAAATACTCTCCCCGTAACCCGTGTGCGCAACCTTTATTGGCGTTACTTTAAAGCCCGCCAAACGCGTGGTTAAAAAGTATAAGCCTTGTTGGCTTTGTAATTGGCACAATAAAGGGTCTAAATCACTGAGCCCATTATGTGATAACACAATATTGCAGTTATCGCTTAAGTAGGGTTTTACAAGTGAGAAAGCGTCATTTACTTGGTATGCTTTTACTGCAAATATAACCGTGTCGAGCGCCTTGGTTTTTAATCGATTTAACTGTGTTGTATTTAATACCGTTGCCGAAATTACCTGTTGCTGCTCATTATATTGGTAGTAGTAATTGCTTTTGCAATCCCCACTTCTCGTTATTAATGTGATCTGATTATTTGCACTTAAAAAGTGGCTATATAACAGCCCTATAGCGCCATCACCGATAATTACGATATTAGCCATGGTTGGGTTTTTTACCAATGTGAAATATCAATTTAATCGTAAAATAACTTGCTGCGCCTGCAAAGTCGGCAATAAAGTCGGCAACTGAAGCTTGGCGATAAGGTAGCATTCCTTGCATAACTTCAATAGCTGCGCCATACCCAGCAAGTAAAAATATTTGTAAGAGCAAAGGAATTTTAAAAGCTTTATCCATGACAACTGCGAGTATGAAAAAAATGCCAAAATGAGCCACTTTATCAACATGTGGAAATAGATTAGCAGCACCTTTAACTTCTTTAGCAAATAAAAATGTAAAGGCCACTATACTGATTAAAAATAGGGCTTGGTATACACGCCGAGTCACAGTTAATCCTAAAATAGCTTAAAAATAGAGCCGCAGTATATCAAACATATTTAGTATCGCACCTGAACAAAGCGCAGAAAAATGTAAAGATTTATGAAATAGACGGTATAATTGTCGTCAAATCCAAATTTAAATTAAAAACATTTTGTTAGGAGAGACACATGCCTTCATTTGATATCGTTTCTGAAGTAGAAATGAACGAAGCAAAAAACGCCGTTGATAACGCTAACCGCGAATTAGAAACACGCTTTGACTTTAGAGGCGTAGATGCGTCTATTGAGCTTAATGATAAAACAATCAAACTAAAAGCTGAAGCCGACTCACAAGTAATGCAGTTGTTTGATATTTTAGCTAATAAAATTTCAAAGCGTGGCATGGACGTTTCAAGCCTAGAGCTACAAGATATTAGCCGTGCGGGTAAAAATGTATTTCGTAATGTTGCGCTTAAGCAAGGCATTGAAAAAGATATGGCTAAAAAAGTAGTCAAAGCGATTAAAGACTCAAAAGTAAAAGTACAAGCTGCTATTCAAGGTGAAGAAGTACGCGTTACGGGTAAAAAGCGTGATGACCTACAAGAAGCAATGCAAGTAGTTCGTGCTGCCGATCTTGGTCAACCGTTCCAGTTTAAAAACTTTCGCGATTAAAAGCCTAGGGCGTATTTAAAAAGCCAAATAACATTGATGTTGTTTGGCTTTTAGTTTGGCTTACGGTTTAGCTATATCTTTGTTAAGCCATAGCGCTTTATTTTTTCAATTAACTCTCTGTGCGGGATAAGCTGTTGCTGACAGTAATTAGCGGCTTGCGCTATTTGCTCCATGGTGAATGCCGCCTGTTGGTGCGCTTCAAAACGTGTGGCTATGGGTTGTAAGTTGGTGGGAAACTCCATACCGTACAACACATACAAGTAATTTTCTAAGTTAAAGCCTTCTAATGCACTGGTGAAGTTATATTTGTTTGGCACAGTGTCACGCCATAAGGCTAAATTACTTTGCAGCGAATCGCTAATTGAGCTTGATGCTCGGTTATCTAGCCAAAACTGGCTGTCGTCACGACGTGAAATACAATAATGCAGCTTAATAAAATCAATTACTTTTTGCCAAAGCCCAGTAATATTGTCATTAAAGCGCTCGCTTATCGCGGGAATTGCTTTACGCGTTGCTGGGAAATTCTGCGCCAGCATCCGCGCCGTAATATCAAACACTAATAACCCTGTTGCTTCTAATGGCTCAACAAAACCTTGTGATAAACCAATGGCGATACAATTATTTTTCCATGGAGTTTTACGATAGCCTACTTGCATGGCAATTTTACGGGCGGTTAAATCATCTGCCTGTGGGCCGATATAGTCACGTAATGTTTGCTCTGCTTGGTCATCACTGGTGTGATTGCTTGAATAAACATGGCCAATACCGCGGCGGCTAGATAAGCCAATATCCCAAATCCATCCAGCCTCTTTTGCCGTGGCGTTAGTGTAGGGGTTAATAGGATCATCTGGATTTTGATAAGGTACTTGAATTGCAAGGGCTGTATCGGCAAATAAAATATGGCTCTGGTCAATAAAAGGGACTTTAAGTTTATCGCCAAGCAATTTAGCGGCAAAGCCTGTGCAATCAATAAAAATATCGCCAGAGACCGTGCCAGCACACTTTGTTTGTAAACTTTCAATATCACCTGCAACATTGAGTTTTGCATCTAATACATCGGTTAGAATATGTTTAACGCCTAGCTTGTTGACAGCGTTGTCAGTGAGTAGCGCTGAAAACTTAGCCGCATCAAGGTGATACGCATAACTTGCCATCCCTTCAAATTCACGATGAGTCATATTTTTAGGACCAAGCCCTTGATCGCACATATAGCCTTGAGTTGATACGCTATTGGCATAGCTGGTGTTATTTTTATTAAGCAGCCAATACGGAGTCAGATCGAGCTCTTCAATATTTGGATAGTTGAATAAATGGTGAAAGTAATTTTCTTTTTTGTTATCGGTAGGGTTATCTAACCAATCAATAAACTTAATGCTGTGTTTGAAGGTCGCATCACACTGACGGATAAAATCTGTTTCGCTGATGCCAAAATGCGCTAATGTTTGACACATAACAGGCACTGTTCCTTCACCTACACCAATGGTTGGAATATTTTTTGACTCAATAAGTGTAATTTGTACGCTTAATGGGTTGGTGCAGTTAAGCGTTTTAGCGAGGTGATTAGCAGTTAGCCAACCTGCAGTGCCGCCGCCAACAATGATAACTTGTTTAATTTGTTCCACTTTTATTTACTCCAACTTTAATTACTCAACTTAAACAATGGCTTAGTTATTTTTGGATATGTACTATCACAACGATAAATAAAATTATCAGCTTTGAATGAGGTTACTTGATTAATTTACCTTTTTTAATACCCAATAGGTAGGATGAAATTTTTCAGGCTTTCTCAGTCTTTGGCTGTAAGTTGTACATGTAGACCTTGATAAAGCCAGTTTAGCTATATAGACGTCCATTGACTTTCATCTCTAAAATAATCACAATAGCGGCCTATTTTCAAGGTGCTTGCTTACCCTCTCAGTAGATATTTCAAAGAATTGAAACTAACAGCAAGATAATCGGGAAGTTGGTGCGTGGTCATGATGATCACAACCCCAACACTGCCCCCGCAACGGTAATGTGCACAGCACAGAGTCCGGAGACCGGCCTTGAAGTAAACTTAAAATAACTTGTGCGGCGGGCGCAGGTCAGGGGATGTCATGTTAATCAAATCTACTTTAGGTGTAGCAATTGCTGCTGCATTATCTTTTTCTGCCTCAGCAGAACAATCAATCGAACGCATTACCGTTACAGCGAATAAATTTGAGCAATCAATCACTGATGTACTAGCAAGCGTTGCCGTTATCGAACGAAGTGATATAGAGCAAGCTAATTACAGAGATTTACCATCAATATTAAACACAATTGCTGGATTAGATGTTGTTCGTAATGGTGGTTTTGGCCAAAAAGCGGATGTGTTTGTACGTGGTGCAAGTGCAAAGCATGCTTTGATTTTAGTCAATGGTGTACGAATTAGTGACGGCAGCTCAGGCAGCGTATCATTAACGAATATACCCGTTAATAGTATCGAGCGAGTTGAGATTGTAAAAGGCGCAAGGGCTGCAATTTATGGCTCTGATGCAATGGCTGGTGTAATTAATATTATTACTCGCCAAGCAAGCAATAATACCGTATCAGCGACTCTAGGTAGTGATAGTTACTCTAACTATCAAGTGGCGGGTGGGCTTGTAAAAGATGCTATCACTTTTAATTATAACTTAGGTTATGAAGATACGGATGGTTACGATGTAACGGGTAAAGACCCATCAAAGCCCGTCACTAAAGACCATGATGATGACGGTTACACGAATAAAAACATTGGCTTTAACCTAGCATATAAAACCGATAATGTAGGTGAATTTAGCGCACTTAGCCAATATAGCGAAGGCCAAGGGGAATATGATAGCGCGTGGGGAAATGATGCATACGATTTTGAAAACTATATAGCTAAATTAGGTTGGAAAAAAAGTTCAGCTACCTACACGCAAAGTGCATCTGTGAGCTTATCACAAGAAGAAAATATCCAAACGGGCACAGATGTTCAGCAAATTTATAGCACTGAACGTATTGAATTTGAATACAGTGGACTCTACACCGTAACTGAAGAGTTAGATGTGACGGGTGGTTTTAACTACTTAAATGAAGATTTATCGGAATCGTCAGCTACATCATCTAAAGAAAAACGCGATAATGGAGCGTTGTTTGTGGGTGTATTTTACGACAATGATACATGGCTAGGTAATGCTGTAGTTAGAACCGATGATTATGATTTTCATGGACGTGCTAATACCTACACTACAGGTATTGGCTACAGAGCAAATAAGTCTGTAACCGTTCGTTTTAATCACGGCACTGCATTTAGAGCACCGTCATTAATCAACGCATTTGTAACCGAGAGCCCATGGTACGTACCTAATAAAAACATTAAACCTGAAGAAGCCGTCAATAATGAGCTTGGAGTTACGTTAGAAACCAAGTGGGGTCGTTACGATATTGCCATCTTCAATAATAAGATTACGAATTTAATCAGCAATAAACAACACCCTGAGCTTAGTGGTAAATATGTTGCCACTAATATTGATAAAGTATCAATGCAAGGTGTTGAACTATCGGCTGATTTTGAAGGGTTAGGTTTTCAACATAACGTTAACTTGAGCTTTTTAGATGCGAAAGACGAAACAACTAATAAAGATTTACCGCGTAGACCTTCGGAAACATTTAATTATACGCTAGGTAAAAATTGGGGTGATTTTGATGCCAATATAGCAATGCAGTATCGTTCATCACGTCCTTCAGCTTCATTTTTAGCGACTGAGTTACCAGCATTTACTGTGTTTAATATCGCTGCAAATTATCAGTTGTTAGATGAGTTATCTTTCCAAGTTCGCATTGAGAATATAACAGACAAAGCGTATTTTACTGCAGGAACCGGTACTGCTGAAAACGGTCAACTATTAGGTTATAACAGCGCAGGGCGACAATTCTTTATTGGTGCAAGTTACCAGTTTTAATCAAGTTTGAAGCATAAATATACAAGCCCGATACGTTACTGTGTCGGGCTTTTTTTTGTGTCTAAAAATGCGGTTAACTAACTAGGTATTTTTTATAGTCTTGCTCAAACTTTTTCAGTTTAGGTGCAATAAGCAAGCTGCAATAGCGTTGCTCTGGATTTTCGCTGTAGTAATCTTGGTGATACTGCTCTGCGGGGTAATAAGTAACAGCAGGGCTTACTTCTGTCACTATGTCCTCACGTATTTGGCTTTGCAATTTTGCAATGTATGCATTTGTCTGCGCTTGCTGCTCATTATCATGATAATACACAACACTGCGGTACTGCGTGCCTATATCGTTACCTTGGCGGTTTAGTTGAGTTGCATCATGTAACGTAAAAAACATTGCTAATAAGGTTTCAAAGCTTACTACAGTGCTATCAAATTCAATCTGTACGACTTCAGCATGACCGCTCAATCCCGTGCATATTTGTTTGTAGCTAGGATCCGTCGTATCGCCCCCCGTGTAGCCTGAGCTTACATTTAAAACGCCTTGAACTCGTCTAAATGCAGCATCGATACACCAAAAACAGCCACCACCAAATGTTGCGGTTTGATTTGTTGTACTCATTATTTGCTCCTCAAAATTATTAACTGACGCAGGTTATCTAGCGTATCAGAAGAACGAGTAAGCTGGGCTTTTATTTCATCGAATCTGTGACGCAAAAATAGCGTTGCGACTAGCAGACGCAACGCTATTTTAATATTAAAGCTCTTTAAGAGGCTTTTCAGCGGCTTGTTGATTGATTTTTTGTTGTAAAAACTCTGGTGATTGCGTGTTACGAGCCAGTGCATAATAGGCCGCAGGAACGACGAATAGCGTGAGTATTGTCGCGACTATAACTCCCGTAAATACAACAACACCAATAACCATACGACTTTCTGCGCCGGGGCCTGATGCAAGCACTAGTGGTACGGCACTCATAACGGTCGTTAGTGAGGTCATAATTATAGGGCGTAAACGTTGGCTGGCAGCTTGTATAATTGCTTCACTAAATTCTACGCCTTTGTCACGTAGCTGGTTCGTAAACTCAACAATCAAAATACCATTTTTAGCACTGAGGCCAATCAACATTACAATGCCTATTTGGCTGTAAATATTTAAAGTAAGCCCTGTTGCCCATAAACCAAACATCGCGCCCATTAATCCTAAAGGTACGGTTAGCATAATAACAAAAGGATGCATAAAACTTTCAAACTGAGCTGCTAATACCAAGAAGGTTACAGTCAGCGCTAGAATGAAAACATAGGTCATTGCTGATGCGCCTTCGTAATAAAGCTGCGACTCGCCTTTGTAATCAACGGCACCATCAATGTCATTTTCTTCCATCGCCACTTTGTTTAGAAAGTTAAGTGCTTCTTCTAGTGTATAGCCATCCGCGAGGTTGGCACTGAGCGTGATGGCGCGCATACGATTAAAGCGATTTAAACGCGACGCGGTGGCTTCTTCTTTAAGGCTTATTAAGCTATCAAGCGGGACCAGTTCACCACTGCGTGATTTTAAGTAAATATTGGCTATGTCGGTAGGATCTTTAAAGTCTGCTTTAGTTCCTTTTAAAATCACATCGTATTCTTCACCACGGTCAATAAACGTGGTTACGCGACGCTGCCCCAACATGGTCTCAAGCGTACGGCCCACATCAGAGACCGACACACCTAAATCAGCCGCTTTATTTTTATCAATGCTAACTAAAAATTGTGGGAACGTTTCTTTGTAATCATGATCGATTCTTACTAAGCCTGGGTTTTCCTCAGCGCGTTTAATAATGCGATCACGCCAATCGGCCAGTTGATCATAATCATTGCCTTGGAGTACAAACTCAATAGGGCGTGATGAGCCTCCTCCGCCAATACCGCGGCGCATAATTGCAAAAGCGCGCACGTCAGTGACCTCGCGCATTTTGCCGCTTATCTCATCCATGACTTCCCACGTTGAGCGTTTTCGTTCATCCCAGTCAGCCATGCCGATGATGGCAACACCGCCACTACCACCCCAACCAGGGACACGGACAAGCACACGACTTAACTCGCCTGACTCTGAGTAAGGCATTAAGCGTTCTTCAATTTTTGCCATGTTGGCGGCATTATTTTCGTAGCTTGCGCCTTCAGGGCCACTCATCATGATAAAGAAAGTTCCGCGATCTTCTTTTGGTGTTAGCTCAGATGGGATCTGTTGGAATAATGAATAACTAACAAAACCGGCAAGTAATAAAGTTAATGCTAACCCGCCAGAGCGAGTCATATTAGAGCGTAAAGCGTTTTGATAGCTGCGTTCTATTTTGCTAAATAGGCGATCCATTCCTTGGCTAAATTTACTTTGTTTTTCGGAGTGCTTTAATATTTTAGAACATAATGCAGGGGAGAGTGTTAAGGCTGTTACGCTAGAGAAAAATACCGCAGCACTGACAGCCATAGCAAATTCAGTAAACAGCGCGCCAATACGGCCATCCATAAAGACCAGTGGCACAAATACCGATATAAGCACTAATGTGGTTGCGATTATGGCAAAGCCAACTTCACGCGCGCCACGATAAGAGGCTAATAACGGTGGTTCACCTAGCTCGATACGGCGGTGAATATTTTCAAGCATCACAATCGCATCATCAACCACCAAGCCAATGGCCAGCACTAATGCGAGTAGAGTTAATAAGTTGATAGAGTAGCCCATCGCTAGTAAAAACATAAAACTACCCACTAATGCCACTGGTACTGTTACGGCAGGAATAAGTGTTGCACGAATATTACCTAAAAAGATGTAGATCACTAATACGACTAAGCCCATTGAAATAGCGAGCGTACTGTATACTTCGTTAATCGATTCATTGATGAAAATAGATGAGTCGTAACTGTCTTCAATTGTTGTACCTTCAGGGAGGTTGCGTTTGATTTTTTCAAGTTCGGCACGGGCATTATCAACAACGGTCAGTGTATTTGCTTTAGCTTGTTTTACAATACCAAGACCAATCATGTTGCGGCCATTACCGCGAAATAAACTTTCATCGTCAGCAGCTTCTAGGTGCACATCAGCGACTTCACCTAAACGCACAAGGTAACCGTCCTCACCGCGTTTTATGACAAGGTTTTGAAAGTCGCGCTGATCTTTATAGCTGCGAGCCGTTCGCACAGTAAAGTCACGGTCAATGGATTCAATTTCACCCGCAGGCAATTCAACATTTTCAGTACGTAGCGTATTTTCAATATCAACGCTGGTAATACCACGTGCTGCCATGGCTTGACGATTAAGCCATACCTTCATCGCATATTTACGCTCGCCGCCAACACGTACATTAGACACGCCATCAACGACGGCTAAACGGTCAACAATAAAGCGCTGGGCGTAGTCAGAAAGCTGCAATGAATCCATAGTGGTACTATTAAGTACAAACCAAGCAATAGGGCTTTCATCACTGTTAGATTTAGACACTTCAGGTGGGCGCACTTGCTCTGGAAGACTATCAAGTGCACGTGCTACTCGCTCACGTACGTCGTTTGATGCGGCATCAATATCGCGGTCAATATTAAACTCAATAGTAATATTTGAGCGCCCATTACGACTTGAAGAGTTAATACTTTTAATGCCTTCAATACCTGAAATACGATTTTCAAGTACTTGCGTTATTTTGGTCTCGATGATCTCAGCCGATGCACCAGAATATTGTGTGCTTACGCTAACAATAGGTGATTCAATATCAGGGTATTCACGCAGTGGCAGCATCGAAAATGCCACTAAACCAAATGTGAGTAACAATAAGTTGATAACAATCGCGAAGACAGGGCGTTTAACACTTGTATCAGTAATTTTCACAGATCACCCCTTCACTGTAACTTTACTGCCTGAACGAATTTTAATAATTCCTTCAGTCACAACAAGCTGGCCTGCACTAATTCCTTCATCAATTGCAACCCAGCCGTTATGACGACCTGTTACATGCACCTCAACTTTAGTTGCGACACCATCCGTTATCTGAAAAACATAATGTTTGTCTTGTTGCGGAATAATCGCTTTTTCGGGCACCATTATTGCTTGATTTGAACTAAGCTCTAGTGCGGTATTAAGCAGCATACCAGGGCGTAATAAAGTATTGTTATTGGCAAAACTGGCTGTTACTTCAACACTGCGAGTTACGGCATCGATACGAGAGCTTACATGCGTTACTTTTCCTGTAAAGGTTGTGCCTGGGTAAGCGTCATTCTGTGTCATAACTTTCATACCAAGCTGTAATTGAGCTAAGTATTTTTCTGGTACTTTGAAATCGACTTTAATGATGCTGATATCATCTAAGGTGGTGATGGCGGTACTGTTATTAACGTATGCACCGACAGATATTTGACGTTTACCTAACACACCAGCAAACGGGGCTGTAATTGTCATTTCTGCTAATTTTGTTTTGGCATTATCTAATTTCGCTTCGGTAGCATCAACGCGTGATAACTGTTCTTCTAACAGTGATTTTGCCGTAGCTTGTGAGCGGGAAAGTTCCGTTAAACGTTGGAGTTGGCGCTTTTCTTCTCGTAGATTAATAGCTAGCTCTTTAACCGTTAGCTCTTCTTGTTGTGATTGTAACTGAGCGAGCTTTTGGCCTTTATTAACTAGATCACCATCTTTAAAGTAGATGTGAGTAATGTAATCATTTTGTGCGCTTTTTATATAAATTGCTTGATTAGCGCGTGCACTGCCGATAGCCTCAATAAGAATCGCATTTTCTTCACTTGCGACTGCGTGAGCCGTTACTTGTGTTGCCGAGCTTGTAAACCCAGATTGCTTACCTTGGCTGCTGGGTAAATAAAGATAAACCGATAACCCAATAAGTAGGGTAATAATAAATGGAAATAGCGCCTTGCCTGATTGCTTTGAGTACATCTTAGTAATACCAAAAAATTAATTGTATGTAGTGTACGAAATAACGGCGACAAAGAGCTGTCACGTATCTCGTAAATTTGTGCATTAGGCGTAAAAATAAAATTAATTACCTATTTGTACCTGTTTTTTATTTTAAAAGAGAGTGTTATGAAGTTTTCTACTACCTGTCGTCGTTGCTTGAAAATGCGAAAAATAGTACTTTGGGCAATTATTATGTTTGTTTTTTACATGGTTTTTTATCGTTATGGTTAAGCTTAAGTCTGACCCTGGGATTTTAAAGCTACGGGCTCAAGGTGCTTGTCATGGCATAGAAATTTTGCTGGTTGGTGCTTTTGGTGTCATATTTATTATGCTTTTTAACTTACTGCGCCCAGGTGAGATTAGTATTGTTGAAATATTTTTAATAAGTATGTCGATTGCCGCTGTGTTTGTTGGTTTTTTGAAAACCCAAGAACCTTTTTATAGTTTAATAATGGCAGAACAGTATCTTAGGTATGAACATAAATACGGGTATTGGGCTTTAACGCATGCTAATTTTAATCATGCGGGTATACCTAAAACCGACCAAACATTGGAAAAACTTGAGTTAAATGCTGTAGGTATTAAACTTAACGATACAGATGAATTTTTATTGCAGCTATCTCCAAGAATTGCTGGTAAATTATTAATTGAGCAGCGCCATCTTTTTATGCAGGCAGTCCAAAAACATTGCAAAAATGGCAATTGCCCATCAGAATGGTTAAGTGAAGATAATTTTTATACCTCTACCAATGGTCGCAACTTTAATGGATTAATCGCAATGTTCGCAAATAGAATGCGACATTTACAGCAACTTACAGGGTATGATTTATTGTTGCCCGCGAGTGTATTAGACAGAAATATCTGGGATTTCTGCCAAAGTTTAAATACCTGGAAAAGAAACCCTAGGGTATTTATTGAGTCCCAATTAAAGGCGAAAAGCCAAAATAGATGTTAGTAGGATGAAGCGATGAGTCAAGATAGATCTTTTATTAAAAGTGGCCGAAATACAATAATCCACAAAGAGAAAAAACTCGATTTAGTTATCGTGAACTCTGAAACTCACCCTAAAATAAAAGTTACTCAAAACGGTTTAGAGCCATTTAAAGAAGATCTGCCAAAAAATCGCCGTGAGGCAAAAGAGCGTTACTTAGATATGGTTTATATTGGCAGTGCTGATGTGTTTGGTGAAGAAAAACGTTTATTGTTCATTCAGGCATTGGATGGGCGTGAATACAAAGTAGATTATAGTAAAATCGGTACTAAACTGTTTGTTCGTATTCATCAAGATAGTTATTTATAGTATTTACTTCTTACTGGCACTGTAGTTGCTTAATATATAAATTAGCGTAGATTTTAATACTACGGAATTTATTTGGTTAAGATGAGGACGCAGTGTATGAAATCCCCTTTAATGGTTTGTTCACTTTTAGGTTTATTGACAGCATGTGGTGGAGGCGGAGGAGGTAATGATAACCCCGTTATTGCTGCATCAGTGAATGCAGGTGTTGATCAACAAATTATCGAAAAAAGCGAATTTACAATCGAAGCGAAAGGCTCTCCTGTTGACGGTACATACACGTGGCAAAGAGTGAGTGGTCCAATAGTTGAAGGTTTTCCTTTAGAAGGCGCTTCTCAAACCGTACTTGCACCTGACATTAAAGCCGACAGTGAGCTTGTGCTGCGTGTTAACTATCAAAGTCCAGATGGTAAGTTAGTCAGCGATGATGTGCTGATTAGTATTCAGTCGAATAACCAACTTCCTCAAGCAGTCGTAACCCAAACTGCACCTACAATACTGCCGTCAGTTTATCAAGATACAATTACTTTAAGTGCAGCTACATCAATCGATCCAGATGAAAATGGCAGTATTAGTAGCTACAACTGGCAAAAAATTGCAGGTCCAACACTCGAAATCAGTGATTATAAAAGCCAAACTATTAGCTTTACTCATCCGTTGTTGGATAAAAACACCACGGTAATATGGCAGTTGACCGTTGTTGATGATGAAGGCGGTGAGGCAAGTACGCAGCATACTCATATACTTAATAAAACAAATAATGTGGTGATAGCTAAAGCGGGTGAAGATCAAAGTGTTATTGAGCTTGAAAAAGTAACGTTAAATGCAACGAATAGCGAAGTAGTGACCACAACATTTAATTGTCAGTGGGAGCAAACCGTTGGAAGCGTTTCATTAGATAACCAAGATCAATGTATAACTTCGTTTATAGCCCCGACAACCGATGCAGTTAATACCATGACATTTGAAGTGACGGTTACAGACAGTCAAGGACGTTCGGATAGTGATACCGTTGATGTTGTTGTGAACTCAAAACCACTGGGTTTGATCAATGATACTGGTATGGCAAAATGCTTTAATAATACCCAAGAAATAGCGTGTACTAGTCCTGACTTTCCACGCCAAGACGCCGCGCTAGGACGCGATAGTGTTGTGGGTACGCATATAGATAAAGTTGGCAAAGGCGAGCTGGCATTTGATTTCACCAAACTCAATGAATTCGCCGATGAAATTGCTGACGATGCAGCGGACTTTAGCTGTATTCGCGATAATGTTAGTGGCTTAATTTGGGAAGTGAAAAGCCCTAACACAGGCACACTGCCAAGTAGTACACAACTTCGAGAAGGGCAAAATCACTACACGTGGTATTTAACAAGCAGTAATGGCATACAGCAGGGCAGTGTGGCGGGCTCTTCAGATACGTGTTCAACAATATCTCATTGTGGCCTGCAAGCTTATGTTGATGCCGTTAATAGCCTAGATTACTGTGGCGGAACAAACTGGCGTGTACCAACTTACCCGGAGTTATTGAGTTTGTTAAATTACTCAAAACAGGGGCAATCTGTGCTTATTGATAGTGATTTTTTCCCTAATACACCAAGTGTCAGTTTACTCACTCATTTACGCTATTGGAGTGCGCAAACAGCTGCTGATGGCACCAGTTTATCGCAGGCTTATATTATTGATATGAATGATGGTAATGACTTGGCGTATCCAAAAAATAATACTGCATTTGTCCGCTTAGTAAGAACAGCAGGAGAATCACAATGAAAATAGCCTTAATCAGTCTTTTACTCTTGAGCCCTGTAATGGCCGTTGCGCAATCTTGTTATGATGGTATCCCAGAAACAACACCCACAGAGCGTTTTACAGTTAATACGGATGGTACGATAAGTGACAGCGTTACAGGATTAATGTGGCAAAGCTGTAGTTATGGACAAACTTATAATAGTGATAGTGGTTTATGTGAGAATAATGCACTAAAAATTACTTGGCAAGAAGCATTACGGGGAGCTGTAAATGATCGCACCGGTAATTATAGCGATTGGCAAGTACCAAGTATTAAAGAACTCGCTAGTATATTAGAGCACCGCTGCGTTACCCCTAGTATTAATGAGAGCGTTTTCAAAGGCAATAAAAGTGAAAACTACTGGACTAATACGTCGGGGATAGCTGATAAAACATTTGCATGGGTGTATCAATTTGATAAAGGGCTTAACAGCCTACATGCAAAAACTTCTAATGTTTATTTACGCTTTGTTCGTTATGAAAAATAAATATCTTTAACGAAAGTAACGTTTAAATACTTCTAACCGCGCATGTTCTAGCGCGGTTTTTATATCTGCGCCTTTAATGCCTTGGTCAATAAATTGCTTTGGGTTGATTGCTCTTGCTTCTTTGCTGGCTTGAAGCAGTAATTGCTGATTTTTAATTACTGAACAATTAGCTATCTCTATGGCCTTAAGTACGGCACTAAAGCGTTCAGGACGTCGCCATAAATCAAGCTTATTACAGCTAAATAAAAGCTGTTCAGGGTGTATTGTAGCGCTTGTTAAAACATGTTGATGCTGCGAGGCATGCAGGGCAAGATCACGCGCATCATTAGGTAACCTAATTGCTTTAGCGATTGCGCTTATTTCATCGCTATTGAGTTTGCTCGTGATTTGGCTAAATAGCAGCGCATTGTCGGTAATATTATATTTTTTAGCATACTCAAAGCGTGCTTGTAGCTTTTGGAATAGCTGATCATTCCATATATTTGCTAAAGCGGGGCTAATCACACTAAGCGCGTTGAGATGTGCCAGCGTATTTAAAAAATGATCAAAAGCACCATCGGTCAATGACTTTTCGCATTCTAGCCAAATGCGTTCAGGTGTTAGAGTATTTAATTCACCGCGTTCGACCATTGCCTTTAATAAGCTTTGTGTCTCTTTTGCAATTGTAAAACCAAGGTAGTGATAACGCGCAGCAAAGCGAGCGATGCGAAGTATACGTAGCGGATCTTCACTAAATGCTTGTGAAACATGACGTAAAATACGAGCATCTAAATCTCGTTTTCCGTGATAAGGGTCTATTAAGCTACCATCTTCAGCTTTTGCAATTGCATTTACAGTTAAATCTCTACGGCGCAAGTCATCTTCAAGGGTTACATCGGGAGAAAACTCACATACAAAACCTGTGTACCCTTTTCCTTGTTTACGCTCTGTGCGGGCGAGCGCGTATTCGTCTTTGGTTTGTGGGTGCAAAAAAACAGGAAAATCTTTACCGACCTGTTGATAGCCTTGCTTGAGTAGTTGCTCCGAAGTTGCACCGACGATTACATAGTCACGTTCCTTGATGACCCGCCCTAATAGTTCATCACGAACTGCTCCACCGACCAAATAAACTTGCATATTTCACCCTAAGTATTAACTGTGCAGGTTATTTTACGTTATTTCACGAATAAAATGCTAACAAGGTTTTCACTTAGCGCATTTTTTTGCCATTATAGACGCTGATTTACTAAGCAAGGATATTTAGGGTGTATTTAAGCTATTTTGGCTTGTCAGAAAAACCGTTTTCAATCGCGCCGAATCCACAGTACTTATTTTTAAGTGAACGCCATAAAGAAGCTTTAGCGCATTTGACCTATGGGTTAGGCGAAGCGGGAGGGTTCGTTTTATTAACTGGCGAAGTGGGTACGGGTAAAACTACGCTAACGCGAAGCTTGCAAGATCAGTTGCCTGAAAATACCCAAGTGGCATTAATTTATAATCCCGCACTTTCTGAATTAGAGTTATTAGCCAGTATTTGTGATGGATTTAGTATTGGTTATGATGAGCAAAATGCGACTCTAAAAACGTTAACAGATGCAATTAAAAAACACTTAGAAGCAAATCATGCTAGTGGTGGCCATACAATTTTAATCATTGATGAGGCACAGCTGCTATCGCCCGATGTATTAGAACAGCTACGTTTGTTAACGAATATAGAAACGAACCATAAAAAATTATTACAAATAGTATTAATTGGTCAGCCTGAATTAAACGATTTACTTAAACGTAATGAGTTGCGTCAATTGGCACAGCGGATCACGGCTCGCTATCATTTACTGCCATTAACGCAAGGGCAAACATTTGCCTATGTAAAACACCGACTTTACGTTGCAGGTTGTGATCGTACAATTTTCACTCAAGATGCATTAAAGGCATTATACTTGCTGACCATGGGCGTTCCACGGTTAGTTAACTTATTGTGTGAGCGATGTTTAGTAGGCGCATTTTCTAAGCAACTCATGATGATAGATAGCGATATCGTGATGCGTTCAGCACAAGAGGCTTTGCCGCCAACAACGTTAAGCAGTGAACTAAAGACTGATAAAACATCTTACCATTGGCTTTTCCCTGTGGCTTTTTTAGTCGTGCTTAGTATGGGTATTGGCTTGTCGTTTATTTTTTAGTAGTGGTAATTTATGTCGTATTTATTAGATGCATTAAAACAATCGCAACAACATGATGAAGCTGCAGCGCATGATCGCACTGCTGAGCAAGAAAAACAGCAAAAAGAGTTACAGCGTTATCGTTTCATTGCTATCTCATTGGGTTTACTAGTCGGCTTTATATTGACACTCATGGCTGGCTTTTCAATTGGTAAATGGTTGCAGAACAGTCAAGGTGATGCACTTGTAGCGTCAGATAAAATTATTGCTGTTGGCGTAGAAGAAGAAAAGAAAAACGATGCGGTCCCAAAAATAACGAATCAAGTGCCCGTTAATAACACTACGGCGCAACCAACAGTCAGTGCGGTTGTGCCGCAAATTGTAGCACAGCCACAACCACAAATAGTTCAGCCAATTAATCAGCAAATACCTCAACAAAACTCGGGTCAATACCAGTGGGTGCAAGTACCTGTAAATACAGTGCCGACTTATTCGCAAAGTCAACCAATGCTAGTACAAACACCGAATGGCTATCAGCAGGTTTATACCGCGCCACCTCAGCAACAATATAACCCGAATGTAATGCAAGTACAGCAAGTACAACAAGCACCAAATACCAGCGCTAGCAGTATCGATATGAGCAAATACAAAGTATTAGGTAAGCCGTTAGGCGAACAAGCACCGGCCAAACCTAAACCAGTAGCTACCGTGACCGAAGAAGAGTTAGAGATTGTACCTACAGCCCTTAAAAATGCATTTGCACGTGCCATTGAAGATACGCAAAATACGCAGACTCATCAAATAACGCAAGGGACTAAAAATTCATCTTATGCAGAACCGATAGAATTGTTACCCGATGCCTTATTGGCTTTAATACCACAGATTAAGTATCAAGCGCATATCTACTCATCATCACCGGATAAACGTTGGGTGAAACTTAATAACCGTGAGTTATATGAAGGCGATAGAATGGGCGACTTTAGAATTTTAGAGATCACCCCCGAGCAAACCGTATTGAGCTTTGATGATTATGAGTTTAGCTTAAAGGCGCTGCAAGATTGGCCACAGTAGGGGGATTAACTCCCGAGTATCTACATGGATGTTTAGACGTGAGCAGGACATGGAAGCTTTGCTCGACTTTTACTTAGCCCACTCGATTACAAACTACACGCCGCGATTAAATCGCCCCTAGATTGAATAAATTTTAATCCTGACGGGTCAATGGATCTTAAGGCAAAATTGAATGTTTAAAAAAGCGAATTAAATCAATATTAAAATCTGCGGGTTTGACTGCACCTTCTAACGCATCTTGGTTGCGACTGTGAGCAAGATCAATATCTTGCACTTCAGTATAGCGTGCGTGTTTGGCATGATAAAACGTTTTTACTTGAGGTTTGAGTGGGCTTGCAGGGTTACTTTTAGTAACCAACCCCACTTTTTGACTCGATAGTTTAACTAAGGTGCCAACAGGATGAATACCTATGCATTGAATAAACTTAGTGAGTAACTCGCCATCAAAACTGTCAGGGCAACCGTCTTTTAATATTTTAAAGGCTTTTATTGGCTCCATACCTGCTTTGTACACGCGCTCAGCTGTAAGTGCATCATATACATCAACAATAGAGGCCATACGCACGTATTGGCTTATTTCATTCGCAGGTTTACCAAATGGGTAACCGCTGCCATCTAAACGCTCATGATGAAAACCTGCAATATCGACAGCGATCCCGGTTAGTCCTGCTTTTTCTAAAATTTGCTTACTAAAGAGTGCATGATCTTGAATAACTTTATATTCTTGTTCGGTTAGCTTACCAGGCTTATTTAAAATTTCATCGGGGATCTGAATTTTTCCAATATCATGTAGGAGAGCGCCTGTAGCGAGCTCTTCGATGAGATCTTTTTCAAAGCCTAAGTGTTTGGCAAAAATACTTATTAAAATAGAAACATTGATTGAATGCTCTAATAGGTAGGTGTCTTTTTCACGCATACGAGTGATACATGCAAGCGCATCTTGATTGCGAAATACAGAATCTATAAAGCCGTTCGCTAATTCTTTAAATGGTGCAATATCAATTGTATTACCTGCTTTAATATCGGTAAATGCTTTGCTTTGCAGTTGTTTTGCTTCTGTATAAAGCCTATTGGCTTTATGCATTTCTTGTTCGACACTATTAGCTGTTAGCCAAGGATCACGTTGCTTGGGGGTATCGTCAATAATTTCATCACAAGTATGCTCTGTACTTGGATCTACGATGGTTTTATCAGGATCAATTTCAACCTCTAATATACCGGCTTTAATAAGTTTATCGATCCCTGTTTGCGTTTTAACCCAACCTTGGTTTTTGATCTTAATTTTTCCAGTTTGTTTCGTCACGTTCTGAACAAACATACCAGGGAGAAGTTGATTAATAGGGATGGTCTTCAAATTATTTACTTCGTTAAAGTGGTTGTTCTTTAAACCTAGCAAACTTTTGCTTATAACTGTAGTAATAGACATGAAAAAGGGCGCTATTTAGCGCCCTTTAGTACTTATTACGTATTTATTCGTCGTCTTCTACTAACGTCATTAGCGATGTATTACCGCCAGAGGCTGTTGTATCAATACTTATAGTCTTTTCTGTGACTAAGCGCTTGATTAGCGTGTCGTAGTATTCTGAGCTTATCACTGGCAATATCGCACCTTTGCGTCCTGCAAGCTGTTGGCTAAAGTAACCTAAACGAGAAGAACGAGCTGCAACTACTGCGCCGGCTAAATGAGGGTGTGCTAAAAGCGCTTGCAACTGGTTAGGTTTAGCTACTTGTAAAACACCTTCAGCAACGCCGGTAGAGATAAATTTATCTTTAAAGGCAACCGCTTCGTCATAGAATATTTCAGAGGCTACAGTGATTACAGTATTACCGGCAGCGAGTGCTGTGATAATTGAAATTGCCCAGAAATTAAATGACGTGCTCTTATCCGCATAACACACTACACAACCACGCGCTTCAAGGTGCAGGGTATTTGATTCACCCGTTGGCCCAGGCAACGTTGTATGTTTGCGCATGTGTTTTTCAAGACGGTTAAGCTGTGCACGTGCATCGGCAAGTGTAAGGGCTAAATCGTCCGCAAGCTCGTCAATAATGTCAACAGTTGCTATTTTAGCCAGTAGTTGACGTACCGCAGAAACGCGGTCATTAAGAGGTGTTGCGCGCCAGATTTTCTCGTCACGCATTGAGTTGGCCATTAACTTTTCAACTTGCTCATTTGCACCCGAGTAGTGGTGTAAATCAAGCTCGTCAGGCGTTAGGTTAGTCATTTGTACGTTATCTGGCGATGCTTTTTCTTTCACTAAACGTTGTAGGTAGTTAGGGCCACCTGCTTTAGGACCTGTGCCAGAAAGGCCACGGCCACCAAATGGTTGCACACCAACGATTGCACCAATCATGTTACGGTTAACGTAAACATTGCCCGCACGCGACATTTTCGCTAAGTATTCACAACGCTCTTCTATGCGTGAATGAATACCCATTGTTAGGCCAAACCCAGTGTTGTTAATTTGATCAATTACGTTATCAAGGTCTGAACCTTTAAAGCGAATGATGTGAACACATGGGCCAAATACTTCACGTTTAAGCACTGACAAATCTTTGATTTCGTATAAACGAGGAGCAAAGAAATACGCGCCATTTTCGCTATTATCTGGAATATCACATTGATAATGCAGTGTTGCGTTACCTTTTAGGTACTCCACATGATCGTTTAAGTTCTTAAGCGCTTTTTCATCGATTACAGGACCAATGTCGGTTGATAGCAATGAAGGGTCGCCTACGTGTAACTCTTTAAGCGCGCCTTTGATCATCTCAATCACGCCATCAGCAATGTCTTCTTGTAAAAATAATACACGAAGCGCAGAACAACGTTGGCCGGCACTTTGAAAGCCAGAACTGATCACATCATCAACAACTTGCTCAGGTAGCGCTGTAGAATCGACGATCATACAGTTTTGGCCACCTGTTTCGGCAATGAGTGGTACTTGAATATCGTTACGAGCAGCAAGAGTTTGCGAAATGATTGTGCCGGTTTCAGTTGAACCAGTAAACATAACAGCTTGAATACGTTCATCAGGAACAATCGTTTTACCCACATCGCTACCGCGAGCTACTACAGCCTGTACAACAAACTCAGGTAAGCCAACAGATAACATAAGTTCAATAGTACGTAGTGCAATATAACTTGTTTGCTCAGCTGGTTTTGCAATTACGGTGTTACCCGTTACGATTGCAGCGGCAACTTGACCTAAAAAGATTGCCAGTGGGAAGTTCCATGGGCTGATACATAAGATCACGCCGCGAGCTTCAAAACGCTCATCTTCACTTAGCTCTTCAGCGCGTGCTGCGTAGTAGCGACAAAAATCAACGGCTTCACGTACTTCATCAATACCGTCTTGCGCTATTTTACCAGCTTCTTTGATACAAATAGCCACTAGCTCATCGTGATGACGCTCTAAAATATCAGCAATGCGGCGCAGTAAATTAGCACGATCTTTTACAGGTGTTTGTGACCATGATTCAAACGCTGTTTCAGCATTGCTTAGCAAGGTCAGCATGTCATCACTAGAGTGTAGTTTGACGTGACCAATGATTTCTTGATGATTTGCAGGGTTTTTAACGGCTAATGAACCTTCAGGTACATCCGTTGCTGTAATACGGTGCTCTGTAAACCAAGTATCAAGATTTTCTTTGAATGGCGTAATGATATTGATATCAGTTAAGTCCATGCCTTTTGAGTTTGCACGTTCTTCGCCATATAAATCAATTGGCATTTTGATTTGTGTATTGTACTTGTTACGTAAGCCTTGGAGTGTTTCAACCGGATCCGGCAGTAACGATTCAACAGGTTTAGTCGTATCAACAATCGCATTTACGAATGAAGAGTTTGCACCGTTTTCAAGTAAACGACGAACCAAATAAGCAAGTAGATCTTCGTGTTGGCCTACTGGAGCATACACACGACACTGGATTTTTTCTTCAGTAACGATTTGATCAAATAATGATTCGCCCATACCGTGTAAACGTTGAAATTCAAAACCTTGGTTATCACCTTTTGCAACTTCTAAAATAGTCGCTGCAGTGTAAGCATTGTGTGTTGCAAACTGTGGATAAAGCACATCACGTGCTTCAAGTAATTTAATTGCACAGGCTTTGTAAGAAACATCAGTGGTTGCTTTACGTGTAAATACAGGAAAGTGATCTAAACCATCTTGTTGTGTGGTTTTGATTTCGGTATCCCAGTATGCGCCTTTAACTAAACGTACCATCATCTTACGGCCAACGCGGCTGGCAAGTTCAGTTAACCATTCAATCACAAAAATTGCGCGTTTTTGGTACGCTTGTACTGCTAAGCCAAAACCATTCCAATCAGCTAGGTCATCATCGCTAAATACAGCTTCGATGACATCAAGCGAGATATCAAGACGGTCAGCTTCTTCAGCATCAACGGTAAAGCCAATGTCATAGCTTTTAGCAACCATTGCTAGCTCTTTGAGCTTAGGCACGATCTCGTTCATCACGCGTTCTTTATGCGTGAATTCATAACGAGGATGAATTGCAGAAAGCTTTACAGATATGCCTGGACTTTTTACTGGACCACGGCCATTAGCGGCTTTACCTATGGCATGAATCGCATTCATATAGCTATTGAAGTAGCGATCCGCATCTTTCATGGTGCGCGCGCCTTCACCTAGCATATCGTATGAGTATACATAGCCTTTTTGTTCTTTTTCAGCAGCACGTTCGATAGCTTCGTCAATCGTACGGCCCATAACGAACTGCTTACCCATGATTTTCATGGCAAAATTTACTGATTTGCGAATAACCGGTTCGCCTAAGCGACCAATCGTTTTCTTCAATACACCAAACTGCTGTTCTTTGGTTTTATCAGTGTAGTTAACCATTTTACCGGTAACTAATAGACCCCAAGATGATGCGTTTACAAATAACGAATCACTGCTACCTAAGTGAGAGCTCCAGTCGCCTTTTGCAAGCTTATCGCGGATCAAGGTATCTTGAGTTGCTTTATCTGGCACACGTAGCAGGGCTTCTGCTAAACACATTAATACCACACCTTCTTCACTCGAAAGTGAGAATTCATTTAATAGTGCATCAACACCGCTTTGACCATCTTGATCACGACGAATATTGTGAACTATCTGACGAGCACGTTCCCATGCGCGGCTACGGGCTTTAACGCCTACTTCGGCAAGGGGTAAAATGTGATCAATTACAGCATTTTCGTCAATGCGGTAAAAGTCACGGATCTTTTGTCGAATTGGACACGTTGTTGTCAAATCGCCGTTGAATAACATAAGTAACCTCTGGTGTGTGGAGTCTTGCAGCTAAAAAAGTATGCTGCTCGATTATCATGTTGCGTAATGCGTGCATTCTAATTAAATTCCAGCAGAATATGCTGGTTAAATTTGGCGTTTTACGATAATTTACAGGGCATACCTTTAACTTATCCGCATAAAATTCTGTTATGACAAGTTCGAATAGATTACGCCTGCTTGATCGTATCGATTTAGCAATATTAGATGTACTGCAAAAAAATGGCAGAATATCTAATGTTAACCTCGCAAAGCAGGTTAACTTAAGCCCTAGCCCTTGTCTAGATAGAGTAAAACGACTCGAACAAGAGGGCTACATAGAAGGCTACTTTGCTAAATTGAGCGAAGCCAAGCTAAACCAAAGTTTGCTTGCGCATGTGCAAGTATCTTTAGTGACCTCCAACACTGCGGTGTTTAAAATATTCCGTGAGCATATTTTAAAAATTAATCAAGTTGTTGAGTGCGATATGGTCGCTGGTGGCTATGATTATTTACTGAAAATCCGCGTATCAGATATGGATGAGTACCGCCAAGTATTAGGTGATTTAGTTGATATCCCTGGGGTTGGTACACATCACACTTATATGGTGATAGAGAAAATCAAACAAGACAGCGGACTTAGACTCGACACTTAAATTTAACTCACTGCTACCAACATGTAGGCGGGGGTTTACCCCGTGCATGTTTAATTCCCAACATAAGCTCACCAAAAAGAAATTAATGTTAGTCAGGATTTACTCTGTGCAGCGCAAAGCGCCTCTGTGCTCTCGGTGGTAAAATAATTATTGTCGCCATAAATGGCGACCTACAGGGGCGCGGTGCTTGCATTACTTGTAGGAGCGTTGTTTGGCACCGTAAAGATAAAGTGATTATCGCGATGTTAACTCACTGCTACCAACATGTAGGCGGGGGTTTACCCCGTGCATGTTTAACTCTCCACATAAGATCACCAAAAAGAAATTAATGTCAGTTAGGATTTACTCTGTGCAGCGCAAAGCGCCTCTCTGCTCTCGGTGGTAAAATAATTATTGTCGCCATAAATGGCGACCTACAGGAGCGCGGTGATTGCATTACTTGTAGGAGCGTTGCTTGCCAGCGTAAAGATAAAGTGATTATCGTGAGATTAACTCACTGCTACCAACATGTAGGTGGGGGGTTATCCCGCGTAATATTAATTACATCGCATATAAAAAAAGCACCCAAGGGTGCTTTTTTTATATCTAATATATTATTTAACGCTTACGCCCAGCCGTCATAGCGCTTACGACGCGATAATACGATAGTAAGAATAATGCCTAAAAATAAACCGATGAATGCAATTGCACCGCCGTAAGTTAGTAGCTGACGTTTTTCTTTCGCGCCTGCTTGCTGTTTTTGGGTGCGCTCAGCTTCTAAGGTGCTTTTAAGTTTAATTATTTGCTCAGAAAGAACATTATTTTGGTCTGTCAGCGTTTGGTTTTGTTCTTGAAGCTGAGGTAATTCAATTTGAGCTTGACGAAGTTGCTCTTGCATTGATGTCATTTCAGAGCTCAAAGTACGATATTGTTGATGGATACCAGCTGTTTGAGAAATGAACTTGGCTTCAACCCAACCTTCACGTTCTTTATCATCGATTACTTTAAAAAAACCATTTTCTTCAGATGAAGTAAGAGTTAGCTTAGTACCAGCATCAACAGAGCCAATAATACGGTAATTTTTACTCGAACCTGAATGCATAAATGTATAAAGGTTATCAACTATATAAGCGGTTTTTTCATCGGCCTGCTCTGCGTGGCTCATAAATGTAGCAGCTGCAAGCAGCAACGCTAATAAAGAATGTTTTAACATCAATCTACCTTGTTAATGTAACCGTGACTGCTACGGCAATAGTGTTTTTCATAGTTAAGTAGTGAGATAGTATGGATTTAACGCTCTAATAGCAAGGCTGATATTGTAATCGTGTATGTGAGCATAAAGGCTCAATCAGCTAAAATATTTGCAATGTTGGGCTGCTTTGTTTATTTTGAGCTCTTATTTATTTTAAAGGTAATCCTCAAGCCTAATGGATACTGAGATAGAACTGAAGTTTTTGGTGTCAGATGCCGTTATTCCACTGATCCCCGCGTTAATTACTCAATTTGCTAAAACCGTTACCAATAAGCCATCTCGTAGTTTGCAAAATGCTTACTTTGACACGCCGAGCCGTGAGCTTAGGGCATTAGATATAGGCTTTCGAACACGTTGTGCTGACAATCAATGTGAGCAGACAATTAAGCTCGCAGGTGAAGTTATGGGCGGTTTGCATCAACGTCCAGAGTACAATTTACCTTTGGACGGTTCTCGTCCAGATTTAAGTGCATTCGATGCTAATATTTGGCCGCATGGTATGCAAGTAAATGTAATTGCACAAAACCTTTATCCTATTTTTAGTACTAACTTTATTCGCCGCACGTGGTTAATAGAAACAAACAGTGGCGCTAAAATTGAGGTCGTCCTAGATAAAGGCGAAGTAGCAGCATCTGCAAAGGTAGAACCGATCTGTGAGCTTGAGATAGAGCTTGTAGAAGGAAGCCGCAATGAATTGTTTACTTTAGCCGATATACTAGTTGGACAAAGTAATATTCGTTTAGGGTTATACTCAAAAGCGGCACGAGGCTATCGCCTAGCGGATGAAAAACCACTTAAGCCGAGTAAATCAATTGGTTTTGTTTCTTTGCCTAATAATGCAACACAAGAGCAAGCTCTCATTGAGGCTATAAGTTTTGGCATTCGTTTTGTACAAAAGCATGAGCAATGCTATTTTGACAAACCAAGTTTAAAAACCCTCAAACGTGTGACTGACGGTATTAGCTTGATACGTCATACCTTCTGGTTATTTGATGATATTGTAGATAAAAACACCACGGAACGATTACGAACAGAGCTTAAATGGCTCCTAAGTGAGTTAGCGTGGGTAGAGAATGCAATTCAATTAAAAACATATACCTCTAAACGTCATGCCTATTATAAAAAAATTAACAGCGCGCCAGAACTAACACAAGTCATAAATGACTTAAAAGAGCTGCAACCTAGCATTGAAGATATTAATCGACTGTTTCACAGTGCACGCTACAACCGCTTATTGTTATCACTAACAACATGGTTGGTTGATAAGCAATGGCGAAAGAGTTGGGGGCAAACACAATTTCAAGCCGCAGAGCAGCCCGTTGCTGATATTGCGCCTCGATTATTTGATAAAGATTGGAAAGACCTACACCAATTACTGCCAGAACAAAAAACACTGACTTTTAAAGATTATTTAAATTTACGTACTCGCTTAGAAAACAGTTTGCTCAGTGGTAATTGCCTTGGCTCTTTGTTTGAAAAAGACGATCGCAATGAGTTCCGCATTCCTTGGCTTGATATTTCTCATGGTATGTATGAACTCAGTACGCTTGAGTATTTAAAGCAGTTATGTGCGGGGCAAGATGATGACGAACTTGCAAAAATTCAAAACTGGCTTGAGAAAAAATCGGAATATTTAGTAAGCGCAATGGAACAAAGTCGATTAGCTTCATATAAAATTTCACCTTATTGGTTATAACCATATTTAGCGAGTGCATAGGGATAGTGTATGTGGCAAAAATTATTATTTATTGCGCTGTTTTGCAGTGAGAGTGCAGTGGCCGAAGTAAAGTCATGGCAATTATGGAAGCATCAGAATGGTGTTAGCATTCACTACAAAAAACATGATAATGGTATTTTTGAAGTACGCGGTACAGTGACTGTTAGTAACACGAATGCTGGTGATTTTATGGCGTTACTTAGTGATGCAGAGAATGCGCCGCAATGGATTGAAAATGTTAAGAGTGTCAAAGTTTTAGCAAGATTAAGCCCCTCAGAAACTGTCGTGTACACTCAATTAGACTCACCATGGCCTGTCTCAGATCGCGATATGGTGAGTTATTCTTGTTATAAGCGATTAAACAATACGGACACTGAGCTGAAAATTTCGGCATATCCGGATTACTTTGATGAACAGCCTAATATGATCCGCATTACTGAAATAGAAGGTAGTTGGCTTTTAAGCGAAAAAATAGTCCAAGGGTTGCCACAATTAACGATTGTTCATGAAATATATGCAGATCCCGGTGGCGCTATACCGCATTGGATAAGTAATAAGGTTGGCCTTAAAAGTGCTCTTTTAACTATGCTCACGTTAGAGAAAAAGTTATTAAGCAAAGATTTTCAGACCAATAACACCGTTAGCAAAATCGGTGAGTGCACCGCCAAAGCAGCATAAAAAATTTAAATTATTTATCAGATTAACTTTATTACCATGAAATTATAGTAAAAGTCATTAAGTACAAATGGATAGAGTTTACGAGTATAAAAAAAGCGCCAGAAGGCGCTTTTTTTATTCATACAGAGGCTGAAATTATAGGCCAGCTGCTGCGCGAAGTGCGTCTGCTTTATCTGTGCGTTCCCATGGGAATTCATCACGACCAAAGTGGCCGTAAGCCGCTGTTGGTAGATAAATAGGGCGCTCAAGATCAAGCATTTGAATTAAGCCGTAAGGGCGTAGGTCAAAATGTTCACGAATAAGTTCGATTAAACGTGACTCTTCAAGCTTACTTGTACCAAACGTTTCAACACTGATAGACGTAGGCTCTGCAACACCAATTGCGTAAGACACTTGTAGCTCACACTTGTCAGCAAGACCAGCAGCAACAATGTTTTTAGCAACGTAGCGTGCAGCGTATGCCGCGCTACGGTCAACTTTTGATGGATCTTTACCAGAGAATGCACCGCCGCCGTGACGAGCCATGCCGCCGTAAGTATCAACGATGATTTTACGGCCCGTAAGACCACAGTCGCCCATTGGTCCACCGATAACAAAACGGCCAGTAGGGTTGATAAAGAACTTAGTCGCACTTGTAATTAGTTCAGCAGGTAGTACTGGCTTGATGATAGTTTCCATCACCGCTTCTACTAAATCTTTTTGTGAAATATCTTCACTGTGCTGAGTAGAAAGAACAACGGCATCAATGCCTACAGGTTTGCCATTTTCGTATGCAAAGGTAACTTGAGATTTTGCATCTGGACGTAACCAGTTAAGCTCGCCGCTTTTACGTACTTGCGCTTGGCGCTGTACTAAACGGTGTGAGTAAGTGATTGGTGCAGGCATAAGTACTTCTGTTTCGTTACATGCGTAACCAAACATTAGGCCTTGGTCGCCAGCGCCTTGTTCTTCAGGGCTTGTACGGTCAACACCTTGGTTGATATCAGGAGATTGCTTACCGATAGTGTTTAAAATTGCACACGAATCAGCGTCAAAACCCATATCAGAATGAGTGTAGCCAATTTCACGTACAGTTTTACGGGTGATTTCTTCAATATCAACCCATGCGCTAGTAGTGATTTCACCACCAACCATAACCATACCAGTCTTTACGTAAGTTTCACACGCAACACGTGCATGAGAATCTTGCTCTAAGATGGCATCAAGTACCGCGTCAGAGATTTGATCCGCAATTTTATCCGGATGACCTTCAGAAACTGATTCAGAAGTAAATAAATGTTTTGCCATTGTCTTTGTGCTCACAAATATTGCGCTTCACAAACGTCGGTAAGAGCGCTAAAAAATTAAGGGGCGTATTTTATCTAAAACAACGATAGTTGCATAGTGTTTTTACGCCTAGACGTCTAAAAAAAATTACTAATAACTTTTAGTTCTGAATAAAACTCCTTTGTACCTATAATTTATAGGGATTTTTAATTGCACACAGCACCCAGAATAAGTAAGAATGGGCGTTCAAAGTTACATACACACAAATCAGCGCAAATACAGTAAAGGTAGGAGAATTCATGCCGTCTCGCAAAGAACTTGCAAATGCTATTCGCGTCTTATCAATGGACGCAGTACAACAGGCCAAATCTGGTCACCCTGGAGCCCCTATGGGCATGGCTGATATCGCAGAAGTACTATGGCGCGATTATCTAAACCACAATCCAACAAATCCAGAGTGGGTAGACAGAGATCGATTTATACTTTCCAATGGCCACGGTTCAATGCTTATTTATTCTCTATTGCATTTAAGTGGTTATGATTTACCAATTGACGAAATTAAAAACTTCCGTCAAATGCATTCTAAAACACCAGGGCATCCAGAATACGGTTATGCGCCAGGTATCGAAACCACTACGGGCCCACTTGGTCAAGGGATCACAAACGCGGTAGGTATGGCGATTGCAGAAAAAGCACTCGCTGCCCAATTTAACCGCGAAGGTCACGATATTGTTGATCACCATACCTATACATTCCTAGGCGATGGCTGCTTAATGGAAGGTATTTCTCATGAAGCATGTTCACTTGCTGGTACATTAGGCCTTGGTAAGTTAGTAGCATTTTGGGATGACAACGGTATTTCAATTGATGGCGAAGTTGAAGGTTGGTTTAGCGACGACACCCCAGCACGCTTTAAAGCCTACGGCTGGCATGTAGTGAGCGGCGTTGATGGCCATGACTCAGATGCTATTCGCGCAGCAATCGAAGAAGCGCGTAGCATCACTGATAAACCAACACTGATTTGTTGTAAAACAGTGATTGGCTACGGTTCACCTAATAAATCAGGTAGCCATGATTGTCACGGTGCACCACTAGGTGAAGACGAGATCAAAGCCGCGCGCGAGTTCCTTGGTTGGACTGGTGAAGCATTTGAAATCCCAGCTGATATTTACAGCGAGTGGGATGGCAAAGAAAAAGGCAAGCAACTAGAAGCAAGCTGGGATGAAAAATTTGCAGCGTATGCAAGCGCACACCCAGAACTTGCTGCTGAGTTTAAACGTCGTACTCGTAGCGAGCTGCCAGCTGATTGGAGCGAGAAATCACAAGCGTACATTGAGCAGCTTGATGCAAACCCAGCAAATCCTGCATCACGTAAAGCGTCGCAAGATGCATTAAACGCATTTGGCCCGTTACTGCCTGAATTTATGGGCGGATCTGCCGATTTAGCAGGCTCTAACCTAACAATTTGGAAAGGCTCTAAAGGCCTTGAAGCAAATGATGCCAGCGGTAACTACATCTACTACGGTGTACGCGAGTTTGGTATGTCAGCCATTATGAATGGTATTGCACTACATAAAGGTTTTATTCCTTACGGTGCTACTTTCTTAATGTTTATGGAATACGCACGTAACGCAGTACGTATGGCCGCGCTGATGAAAGTGCCAAGCATATTTGTATACACGCACGATTCAATCGGTTTAGGTGAAGATGGTCCAACTCACCAACCAGTTGAGCAAATTGCGAGTATGCGTTTAACGCCTAACCTAGTTAACTGGCGCCCATGTGACCAAGTTGAATCTGCAATTGCATGGCAACAAGCGATTGAACGTAAAGACGGTCCAACCTCACTTATTTTTACTCGCCAAGGCTTAGCTCAGCAAACACGCTCAGCGCAGCAATTAAGTGACGTGAAAAAAGGCGGTTATGTACTTAGCTGTGATGGCGAGCCTGAGCTTATCTTTATCGCGACTGGTTCTGAAGTGCAATTAGCACAAGACTCAGCGGCTGAATTACGTAAGCAAGGTAAAAAAGTACGCGTTGTATCAATGCCATCGACTGACGTGTTTGATGCACAAGACGCCGCTTATAAAGAAAGCGTATTACCGGCTGCAGTTTCACGCCGCGTAGCAGTAGAGGCGGGTATTGCTGATTACTGGTACAAGTACGTAGGGCTAAATGGCGCAGTAGTAGGCATGACCACCTTTGGTGAGTCAGCCCCAGCTAACGAGCTGTTTGAGCACTTTGGCTTCACGGTAGAAAACATCGTAAGCAAAGCAAACGAATTGTTTTAATTTTTACGGCTAAAATTTAAAAGCCCGCACTGTGTTTACGCAGCGCGGGCTTTTTTGTATGGAGCTTTCAGCCGCCAGCCGTCAGATAAAAATAATCCGAGGCACAGTGCTAGGGAAAAGCCGTAGGAGGGTGCTTTAGCCCCGATTATATTGACGCTTCAGCCCCCTGTTATTCTTTACTCTATATTCTCGTTTATTTTTTAATTCTTGTTAGCGTGAAACTTGCTTTGCACGCTGTTTTTGTAGGTCGTGCTTTAGCGCGTAGGTCTGGTAGAGCGGAGCGAAACTCAGGATCTTGACCTAAGCAGAACAAAAGCTTTTTGATAGTAATACCTTAGGTAATTTGTTAAAAGCATATAAATTAGAAAAATGAGCGTTAAGCCAGCAGGAATATGCGCGGTGATCGTACTATAAAAATGTTAGGCTCAAGGAATATCAAATGACAACATGCATAATTTGCAAGGGTGAAAACCCAATATCAGAACTGAATTCATTAACAGATGAACATATCGTTCCAGAATTCATTGGTGGTTCACTCTGCGTATTCTCATGACTTTGATCACCGATTCTCATCAGCTTTGAWCACCTGATTTATCATTTTGTAGAGCCGTTTTTAAATTAGCTTAACTGATCATCATCAGTCAATTTATTTAACTGTTTTCGTATCGATTCTCCTTTTAAGTTCAACTTAATCGAACCATGAATTAGCCTATCTAAAATGGCGTCAGCATGGGTTGATTCTCCGATCATCTCATGCCAGTTTTCCTGCGGGAGCTGACTTATTATTATGTGTGATTTATACCCATATCGCGCATCGATTAATTCGAGTAA
>NZ_LHPH01000019.1:0-93200 GCF_001298125.1 Pseudoalteromonas porphyrae
GATTATGTGAATCACAATGGGGGCAATGAGATATTGATTCTTCATGGTCGGCAATGGCTTGACCTACTTGGTTAGTGGCAATATTTGATTCAACTTCGTGGCGAAGCTTTTTAAGTTGAGCGTAATTTAAGTTGGTAATGTGATGTAGTATATTTTGAAACTGCTTGGAAGCCATGTTGCACCTACCGTTATTAGGTTTCAGTATATTAAATATAGTTCACCAACACTGAAATACAACATAGCCATATATATACAGCACAACTAGTGGTGATGACATGAAAACGCGCTCTCCATTTTTAAATTATATCGCTGATTATATGTTGGTACGTCAGTATTCATTACGTACCGTGGACACGTACCTGAGATGGATTGCATCTTATATCCATTTTCATGATAAGCGCCACCCCGCCTCAATGGGAGACAATGAAGTCGAGCGCTATCTAGAGTACTTAGTGTTAAAACAAAACGTTGCACCACGAACGCAAGCCACGGCACTCAATTCATTGTCATTTCTATACAAGCACATAATAAAAAAAGAGCTGTCGTTAAACTTAAATTTTGCTCGCAGTAAAAAACAAGCAAAACTACCTGTAGTTATGACGCCAGAAGAAGTTAAGCTGCTTATGACTCATTTAAATAAGCGTTATTACCTTATTGCAAGCCTTATGTACGGGAGTGGTTTAAGAGTAATGGAAGCGGTACAATTAAGAGTGAAAGATATTGATTTTGATTACAAGTGTATTCAAGTATGGAATGGCAAAGGTAATAAACACCGTATTGTAACATTGGCCACCGAGCTAATTCCTATGCTGAGAAATCAAATTCTGCAGGTTGATGACTATCTAAAACTTGATTTAAATAATACGGAATATACTGGCGTATGGATGCCTTATGCTTTAACAAAAAAATATCCTTCTGCCTCAAAATCACTTGCGTGGCAGTATTTATTTCCCTCACATATATTAAGCACAGATCCTCAAAGTGGTGAAATAAGACGACATCATTTTCATCACTCGTGTATAAGAAAAGAAATAAAAAAAGCCGTTCAAAAATCGGGATTAACAAAAATAATAACACCGCATACCTTACGCCATTCATTTGCAACGCATCTATTGCAAAGTGGTGCCGATATCAGAACAGTTCAAGCTCAGCTTGGCCATTCAGATGTCAAAACAACGCAAATATATACCCATGTTTTACAGCAAGGAGCGAACGGTGTAATTAGTCCATTAAGTAAAATATTTTAAACTTTATCAATGTTCACTTCACGGCAAAGGTATGATGAAAAAGCACGCCTATTTGATTAAAAATGATGCCATTACAATTTTGACGAGGATTTACCAAAAGCGCAATATGAGAAAATAGTATTGGTAATTTTAGATAGTATGAAAAAGGAAATTTACAACACCCAAATGAGGAATTTGGGTGGCAGTCTTACCAGCCACATCTCGGCACACACGTCACAAACTGTGGCTGCTCCCTTCCGGGCCTGACCAGGTTCGCCTGCTAGTGTTGCGAGAGGACCAATAAGACTACCATTGAGGGCCTTGGTTGGCGCGGGAGAGATTATCGCTACTTTTGCTGTGTTATTCAAGGGTAAACACAAAAAGAAAGTGCGATTGCATGTTAAACATACAATCGCACTGTTTTTTAAGCTACTTTATCAAGATTACTGGTTATCTAGCTCTTTTTGAACGTTACGTAATACTGCTTTTACCTTTTTCATGTTTTCAGGGCCCATGCGCAATAATTGCTTTTGCGCTGCGGGTAAACGTTCCCATTCAGAGTAAGCGTACTGGTACGTTACTGAATTTCTCAGTAACGGCATGTCACCTTTTGGCTCTGGTGTATCTAGCAATAAATCAATGGCTTCTTGAAGTGTTTGATTAAATGCATCACCTGAATAGCCAATTTCGGTGTACGCGTCATTAATGAGTGGTTTATATTCATCATACAAACGCACAATTTGTGCCGCGCTCATACTGGTAAATACTTTTACATACGGCGTGTATCGCTCGTAACTGTTTGGGTCGATAGTGAGAATGTCACCTTCCATCACGCTAAAACCATCTTGTGGACGCTCTACTGGCGCATGTTTAACCGCTACTTTGCCTTTTGCTAAGTTATCTATAAATACAACAGCACGACGTATTACATCGTCTGTTAGTAGTAAGCCCATTGCTTGATCACTTAAATAATCATCTATGCGCGCGACCACTACAGCGTCACTTTCATTTAATGATGGAAGAGGTGCTACTACTGGCGCGGGTTCAACATTACGTGTTGGTGGACGCTCTACCTGCGGCTGAGCTGCTGGCGGTTCAATTTGTTCAATTTGAGGCTGTGGTTCCTCAACTGTTTGATATTCTTGTATAGGCTGTGCTGTGGGAGCAACTTCTACAATGGGTTGAGGCTGCTCATCAGAGCTCAATAATACAAATGCTCCGGCGCATAAAATAATAACCAGTATTACAGCAGCAAAGAGTAAGTTATTGTTTGGTGGACGTTTTTCGATATCTGGCGGTGTTGATTGATCTGACATACGAACTCCATAAAAATTAAAATGCACGTTTATCTCACTTAGAGTTACCTAAGTGATTATAATTCACAACTTAATGATAAAAAATTTACTATCACTAAGGTATCCTTTGATTCTTCTAGCTTAAAGACTTACAGTTAATAAATAAAGTAAAGACGGTCAACAGTTTAATTGCAATTATGAGAATCAAGCAAGTCAATAAAGATAAACCTAAAATCGCACTATTATTAACCGGTGGTGGCGCACGCGCAGCGTACCAAGTGGGCGTGCTTAAAGCGCTCGCGCAAAGCATGCCTCGTACAGCGCCTTTGCCTTTTACGATTATAAATGGCACCTCTGCAGGGGCTATTAATTCTGCAGCTTTAGCTAGTTATGCTTCATGTGCACACTTGGCGGTACGAAAGCTTGATTCTGTATGGAAAAACTTTTCTACTTCTATGGTGTATAAAAGTGACTTTATCAGTGTTTTTGGGCATATAACACGCAACATGCTCACTAGTTTTCAGTCTGAGCATATAAATCATCCCCCTGCGAGCTTATTAAACAGTCAGCCTTTACGTAATTTACTTAACGATATTTTAGATTTAAACCGTATTGAACGTAACTTACACCGCAATTATTTAGATGCTTTATCTATTACAGCATCAAGTTATACAACGGGCGATTCTGTTGCATTTTTTCAATCTAATACGCAATTACCTTGGCAACGTGCTAAGCGTGAAGGTAAAGCTACGCGTATTAATGTTGAGCATTTAATGGCGTCGAGTGCTATACCTATGGTGTTCCCGAGTGTAAATGTACAAAACCATTACTTTGGTGATGGCTCTATCCACCAGCTTTCACCTCTGAGTCCATGCGTACACCTTGGCGCTGAAAAAATATTTATTATTGGTGTTGATCAACCGAAAGAGTTGCACCCTCCGGGTTATTTACCACACTATCCGGGGTTGTCGTCTATTGCTGGCCACTTACTCGATAGTGTATTTACCGATACATTGCAATCGGACCTTGAGCGACTTGAACGGATCAATCGTACTTTGGGGCTTTTACCCGGGCGTGATAAACATCAAGAACTAAAACAAATTGATTCTTACGTGATCAATCCATCAGAAAACTTTAATGCGATTGCAGCGCAATATTATGACGATATGCCACTGCCTATTAAGATTTTATTGCGTATGATCGGGGTTAAAAAACGTTCACAATCGAGTTTAACCAGCTACTTACTTTTTGAAAAACGCTATACCCAACACTTAATTGATATTGGTTATAAAGACGGTCTAGAAAAGTTACCACAAATACGTGAGTTTTTAGAATTAGATTAGCCCACGACTCTCTATTCAGGCTACAACTTATACCCAAGTCACCTCATGATGCAGGACTCAGCGTTCGCGGGGCTTAATATTTGGGTATTATAGCTGCTCTATACGCTTAGCTACTCACTGCCGTCTAGAATATAACGTTCAACTCGTTCTACCCTGCGTGGTTTGCCTTGTAACACTAATATATCGCCTGCGAGTAAAATCGTTTTTACTGACGGCGTGTCTATTTCTCGGTCTTGACGGCGTAATGCACGTACCGACACTTTGCGCTTTTCGAGATTAAGTTCGCTGATGTTTTTATCTACCGCAAAGGCGTTTTCAGGTAACGCAATAACATGTAGGTATTCTAAGCGATCTGCATTAGTTTCTTCGCTATCAAATTTATCACCTGCAAAAAAACCATGTAAAAACTGATAACGATTACGTCGCTCTTTACTCACTCGGCGCACAATTCGTGTCATCGGCACACCTGACATGTACAAAACATGCGATACTAACATTAAGCTGGCTTCGAGCGTTTCGGGCACAACTTCTGTTACACCAAGCTCTTTAAGTGCCTCTAGCTGGCTGTCATCTCGCATGCGTACTAAAATTTTTACCGTAGGCGCTATTTGTTTAATCGCATCAATAACCACTTGGGTTTGTTCAAAATCAGTGAATGTTATAATCACTAAACGTGCATGCTCTACTCCTGCTGATTTTAAAATATCTTTTTGTTTTACATGACCAAATATAATTGGTTCGCCTGCTACTTTAGTTTCTTGTACGAGTATTGGGTTGCGTTCGATGGCAACATATTCGATCGCTTCAGGCTTTAAAAATCGTGCTATTGTTTGGCCAACCCGAGAAAACCCGCAAATAACTACGTGATTACGATATAAAATACTACTCGTCGGCTCTTGCTGCCATTTATTACGAGGCATTTTTAAGAAACCAAATTGCTTTAATAACCATGGTGTACGTTCTATTAAATACGGGGTTAAACCCATCGACATCACTGCTATTGCGATTAAAAATGAGGCATGCTCCAAAGCTAATAATTGATGCTTAGTAGCCAGTGCAATTAATACAAAGCCAAACTCCCCCATTTGCCAAAGCATAATGCCAGCGGCTATTGCATCTTGTTTGCGCTCCCCCATTAGTTGGGCAAGTAATGTGATCACCCCTATTTTTAGCACTAACATTAAAGCCAATGCTGCAATGATCCAATACCACACGCCAAGCACAAATAAAATATCAAGCTGCATGCCCACGGTAACAAAAAACAATCCCATTAAAATATCGCGAAATGGTCGAATATCGGCTTCTAATTGATGTCGATATTGGCTTTCACCCAGCATCATACCTGCTAAAAATGCTCCTAAAGCCATCGATAAACCAAATAGGTAGGTTAGCCCTGCAGCAAATAAAGCGACCACGAGTGTGGTTAATACAAATAGCTCGTCCGTACGCATTAAAGCGACTTCATTAAATACCTTAGGTAATATCCATTTGCCTATGGCCCATAATAATGCACATACAAAAGCTCCTTTAGTAAGTGCGATGATTAGCGCAAATGCAATGCCTTCTGAGCCGCTGCTTTGCGCCAAAAGAGGTAAAATAATTAAAAGGGGGACTACGGCTATGTCTTGAAACAATAACATACCGATTGCAAGCTGCCCGCGCCGCTCTTTTAAATCGCCAGATTCTTTTAATAACTTAACAACAACAGCTGTTGATGAAAGCGCCATTAATGTCGCGATGGTAAAACTGGTGAGTAGCGAAAGATTCAGTAAGAGTAAAATAAGCATCAGAACAATGCTTGTCACAATAACTTGTAAGGTCCCTAGACCAAATACAATATTACGCATTGCCATTAATCGGCCCAGTGAAAATTCTAGACCTAAACTAAATAATAAAAAAACAATACCAAGCTCTGCAATAAAGTGGATCTCATGGCTTTGTGCCATCCAGCCAATGCCATGACTGCCTGCAAGCACGCCCGTAGCGAGATAAGCTAATATTGGCGGTAAACCTACGCGTTTAAATAGCCAAACCAGCACCACAGCGCCAAGGAGCAAACCAAATATTTGGGCTAATACTGTTTGCAATGAGGCCTCCTCGCGATGCTGCTGTCAAAAATCCATCAGTTCTTATTCTAACTATAGCAACTATCTGTTTTTCAGCCAGTTTGAAATTGTGGCACAAAAATAGCTTAGTTAAGTGAGTAACTAACTCCTGGGGGGAGAATTCAATGGAAAACGTCCATATTTTGACACAACGAGTCTCAGCGCGGGGCGAGTTTTTGCCGTTTTCGGCAGAGCACTACCGTAAAAATGAACCCGCGGCTCTACACAGTTTACTAGAGAAATTACAAACGACTCTAAATGTAGAAGAGCTTTTGACGATTTATGCAAACTACGCTAAGCAAATTATCAATTTTTCGGGCTTACAGTTTCAATCCTCTCTTGGGGTTGCTCAAATCGCTAGCAGTGATAATAGCAAACCGCCTTATTCGTTTGATTTAGATATTAACAACGAACATTTAGGCCAGTTAATTTACTTTTGCCAATATCCACTCACTGGCAATATTGAAAAAAAACTCGCAGGCTTACACAGCGTATTAATTTATCCTTTACGTAATGCATTGATGTATAACCGCGTACTAAAGCTAGCAACCAAAGATGCATTGACAGGGTTAAATAATCGCAGCCAATTTAATGATGTTTTGGCGCAAAAGTTAGAGCGTTGTCGCCGTCACCATCGCCCATTTAGTTTAATGTTGCTTGATTTAGATAACTTTAAACAAGTAAATGATAATTTTGGCCATAAAACCGGTGACGATGTGCTACAAGAATTTTCTAGCGTGTTATGCAGTAGTATTCGTGGTACTGATTGCGTATTTCGTTTTGGCGGCGATGAATTTGCAGTTTTAATTGATGACCCTGAGTTTACGACCAACAAAGTCATTGCCCAGCGAGTAATGCGCCTAGTCACTGAATCAAATTTAATGAAGCAATATGAAGTAACAACCAGTATTGGTTTCACTTTAGCCAATAGCCAAGACTGCGAAAATGAAATTTTTGCACGCGCAGATAAGGGCTTATACAAAGCGAAAGCATCTGGTCGAAATTGCGCTAAAGCCTATTAGCTAACCAAAAGCCTAGCTTCCCCCTCTAGGCTTTAATTTACTATTTAGTGAATATTTTGTAGCCTAATAACGCTAAGCAAAAACCAAAAAAGAAACCACTAATTAAATATAATAGTGCGGCCATCGTTGTCAGTGGTATAACTATCACCATTAACAAAGGTATACTCACTCCCGCAATAAAGAATAACCCGCCTTTCCCCAACCAATAGGCAATTAAAATCATTGCGCAGATCAAGCCACCAGCAATAGAGTAAGCCAACGTTATGATGTCTAGTTCAAACATAACTGTAGCAATAATTGCAATCACTGCTGTTACTATAAGTCCTAACGGCGCTTTATTTACTAACGATAAGCCAACGTGTGGCTGTTGTGTCGTCATATTTTTATCTTCCAAAATATACCTTCTTGTTCATAGTGTTCTGCACTTACAAAGTGCCCTACTACAAAAACTAATTGTTCATTATAAAAAATAAGCGGTATATTTGCACGTAACCAAGGGGCAACTTTAGCATCTTTAAACCAATGCTTAAGCGTATTATGGCCCGGTTTTTTTAATGGCTTAATACGCGCTTGCGGACAATTAAAACGTACAGTTACTTGCTCATCTGCAAATGGTGATCTCACTCCCTCTCCGCGAAATGACATTAAATAACACCCGTCAGACAACTTTTGATTATCACTCGTGACTGACTGTTCTTTTTGGGCCGTTACACTTTCATTAACAAAGTACAAATAGCCTTGATGACGACGTACTTGACCTTCTGCAAGTTGAATCAATAGCTGCGCATCGCGTTGCGCCGTTAAACCTTGTAATAATATTTGCTGGGTTTGTTTTTGCGAAGGCATTAAACGGGTGAACTGCCCAAGCCAACACCGTAATACGTTCGCTTGACGAGGCAGGCTAAATACACCCATCTTTTCACAGCTTAATCCTCGATGCTCATTTTGAGATTGTGCTAAATCTAATTGGGTATATTCATCTAACACATCTTGCTGTTGCTGCAAAAGCGAAATACTACGAGATGCGCTTTTTTCAAATCCTGTAAATTTTTCCGATAAAACGGGTACAACTTTCCCTCTTAAAAAATTTCGATCGAAGCGTTCATCTGAATTTGAGTCATCTGTAATGTGTGATAGGTTAAAATCATCTGCAAATTGCTCAATATTCTGGCGCGTAACATTTAACAAGGGTCGTAAGCACATGCGACCAGAATTAAGCGTTCTAGTTTGTCGCATAGAGGCTAAACCTTGTAACCCTGAGCCGCGTTTTAATCTTAGTAAGAACGTCTCTAGTTGATCATTTAAATGTTGCCCAAGTAAAATAATACTGCCTGTGGGACTATGGTGATCAAGTGCTTTATAGCGAGCATCACGCGCGAGCTCTTCTAAACTAGTGCGGGCTTTGTTTTCGATATTTACTTGCGCTGGATAAAAAGTAATATTCAGTGTTGCACATAATTTTTTACAGAAAGACTGCCAGTTATTAGCATACTCACTTAAACCATGATTTACATATACGGCATTTAATTGCAATTGCGGTACTTCAGTTTTCAGCGCATTCATCACATGAAGTAATACCACTGAATCCACGCCACCAGAAAGTGCCACCGTAAATGAGATTTTATGCTCAACTACATAAGGTGTTATGACGTTTTTTACTTGTTGATATAAAGACGTTGAATGCATGAATTAAACCGCTGCCTAAGTGAATGATTACTTTGCTACTGATAGCTGATAGCTGATAGCTGATAAACATTTTAAAACAAAAAAGCCGCAAAAGCGGCTTTTTTCAGTAATTTGGTATTAATTAACAATAACCAAATGACATTAAACGTTTGTAACGTTGATCAAGCATTTCATCAAGGCTCAATGCCTGTAAATCACTTAAATCACGCTTAAGCTGAGCTTTAAGGTTACGAGCCATCGCTTCATAGTTACGATGTGCACCACCAAGAGGTTCATCTACCACACTATTAATTAAATCAAGCTCTTTAACACGTGCAGCGGTTACGCCCATCGCTTCTGCAGCAAGAGGTGCTTTATCGGCACTTTTCCATAGAATTGATGCACAGCCCTCTGGTGAAATAACCGAGTAAGTGCTGTACTGCAACATGTTAACACGATCGCCAACACCAATTGCCAGTGCACCACCTGAGCCGCCTTCACCTATAACCGTACAAATAGTAGGCACTTTTAATGCTGCCATTACTTTAAGGTTACGTGCAATTGCTTCTGATTGACCACGCTCTTCAGCACCTACACCTGGGTATGCGCCTGGCGTATCAATGAAAGTCATGATTGGCATTTTAAAACGCTCAGCCATTTCCATTAAGCGTAATGCTTTACGGTAACCTTCAGGCTTTGGCATGCCAAAGTTGCGCTTTATTTTCTCTGCAGTATCTCGTCCTTTTTGTTGACCAATAACCATGACTGGTTGGCCTTCAAAACGCGCAATACCACCAAGAATAGCGGGATCATTAGCAAAAGTGCGATCGCCAGAAAACTCATCAAATTCCGTGAAAATACGCTCGATATAATCACGAGTATAAGGACGCAACGGATGACGGGCTAACTGAGAAACCTGCCAAGCACCTAACTTAGAGAATATTTCCTCTTTTTGCTGGGCACTTTTCTCTTTTAATCGGCTGACTTCCTCTTCTAACTCAAGGTTTAATTCGCCAGCGCGGCTTATATTTTGTAACTCTTCAATTTTTGCTTCTAATTCTGCAATTGGAAGCTCAAAATCAAGATAATTGAGGCTCATGCTCTAAACTACCTAATTAGTTAAATTCTAGTTCTACATCTTGCGCCGCCATTAACGATAACTTATGAATTAAGTCATCGCTTGGCGTAACACACCATTCTGTCCCGAGGGTTAACTGGGCCAACGCATCTGGACGCTGATAGAAAACCTTAATCGGACAAGTACCAAACTTATAAGGTTCGAGTACTTTTTGTAACTTATCGAAAAAGTTTGCGTCGATTTGCACCATATTCAGCGTCATTTTAATCGCTTTTATACGTTTTTCTCGCGCTTGCGCTATCGTGCATATATCTCTGGCGGTCATTGTAATGCCACCGGAGAAGTTATCAAAGCTGACCTGTCCGGATATTACCAAGATATTGTTGATTTGCAGCATATCTTGGTACATTTCAAACTGTTCTGGGAATAAGCGTACATCAATACGGGCACTCTTGTCATCTAAAGTTATAAGTCCCCAGCGATTTCCCTTTTTATTTACCAGTACTCTTGCTGCAATCACTAGGCCTGCGGCGGTTGATTGCACGTCTCGATTTGTTGGTTGTAAGTCTACTAATCGCCCACTGGTGTAGTATTTTAGCTCTTTACGGTACTGATTAATCGGATGACCCGTTAAATAAAGCCCTAGAGTTTCCTTTTCTCCATCAAGCCACTGATTATCAGTCAGTGGTATCGCTTTTATAAACGCTTGTTCCACTTCATCAGGCTCTGTGGCTAGCAGGCCAAATAAATCAGTTTGCCCTAACGACTCCGCTTTATTGTGCTGATCAGCAGCGCGCATAGCGTCTTTTAAGCTGGCTAATAAAGTGGCGCGTGCTGGCTGTGTTTTCTCCGGGCCAAGTTGATCCAAAGCGCCAGCATAAATAAGTTTTTCAGTAACACGCTTATTTATACGCTTTAAATCTACACGTGCGCAAAAATCAAAAAGATCTTTAAATGGACCGCCTTCAGCGCGCGCTTCTAATATCGCATCAACTGGCGCCTCGCCCACTCCTTTAATCGCACCGATACCATAAACAATTTCCCCTTTGAGGTTAACCGTAAATTTGTATTCGCCTGCATTAACATCTGGCGGTAATAAAGTGAGTTTCATGTTCTCACACTCATCCACCAAGGTGACAATTTTTTCAGTGTTGTCCATATCCGCTGACATAACCGCTGCCATAAATTCAGCTGGGTAATGGGTTTTCATCCAAAGCGTTTGATACGACACGAGTGCATAAGCTGCAGAGTGAGATTTATTGAAGCCATAACCTGCGAATTTTTCTACCAGATCGAAGATTTTAATCGCTAGTTCGCCGTCAATGCCGTTATTTCGTGCACCATCTTCAAAGGTTGAACGCTGCTTGGCCATCTCTTCGGGTTTTTTCTTACCCATTGCACGACGTAGCATATCGGCGCCACCAAGGGTGTAACCTGCCAATACCTGTGCAATTTGCATAACTTGTTCTTGATACAAGATAATGCCGTAAGTTGGCTCCAAAATAGGCTTTAAACTTTCGTGCTGATATTGCGCATCAGGGTAAGATATTTCTTCGCGTCCGAGCTTTCGGTCGATAAAGTTATCTACCATGCCCGATTGCAATGGCCCTGGGCGGAATAAAGCCACCAAGGCTATCATATCTTCAAAGCAATCTGGTTTTAAACGCCTAACTAAGTCTTTCATACCGCGCGATTCAAGCTGGAATACTGCGGTCGTTTCAGCTCTTAGCAATAACTCAATGCTCTTTTTATCATTGAGTTCTATGGTGTTGATATCTATTGGCTCTTTGCCCTCTCGGGCTAAGCGCACATTGGTCATATCAACCGCCCATTGCAAAATGGTGAGCGTACGAAGGCCTAAGAAGTCAAATTTTACCAAGCCTGCGGTTTCTACGTCATTTTTATCAAACTGAGTAACCGGAAACTTACCTTCGTCATCACAATACAGTGCAGCAAAGTCGGTAATGGTGGTTGGTGATATAACAACACCACCGGCATGCTTACCGGCGTTACGCGTACAGCCTTCAAGGATGCGACACATATCAATGAGATCTTTTACCTCAGAGTCACCATCGTAGGCTTCTTGTAAACGTGGCTCGACATCAAACGCCTTAGCGAGCGTCATCCCTGGATCGCCTGGGATCATTTTCGATATACGGTCAACAAAACCATATGGATGACCGAGCACACGTCCAACGTCGCGTATAACCGCTTTGGCCGCCATGGTGCCAAAAGTAATAATTTGCGATACCGCATCGCGCCCATATAAGGCTGATACGTGATCGATTACTTCATCTCGTCTATCCATACAGAAATCGACGTCGAAATCCGGCATTGAAATACGTTCTGGATTTAAGAATCGCTCGAATAGCAAGTCAAATTCGAGTGGATCAAGATCAGTGATTTTTAGTGCGTAGGCCACTAATGAACCGGCACCTGAACCACGCCCTGGGCCTACAGGGATGTTATTATCTTTACTCCACTGGATGAATTCCATTACGATCAAGAAGTAGCCTGGGAAACCCATTTGGTTGATTACATCGAGTTCGATTTGCAAACGCTCGTCGTATTCAACGCGTTTTTCTTCGCGCTCTGCTTCATCAGGAAATAAAAACAGTAGCCGTTCTTCTAGGCCATCTTGCGATACTTTAACTAAGAACTCGTCAATTTTCAGTGAACCTGTTGGGTAATCAGGTAAGAAATACGTGCCTAGTTGTACTGTTACATTGCAACGTTTTGCAATTTCTACCGTATTTTGTAGTGCTTCTGGAATATCGCTAAAAATCTCAGCCATTTGTTCAGGCGTTTTTAAATACTGCTCTTCGGAGAAGCGCTTTGGCCTGCGTTTATCATCCAGCGTATAGCCATCAAAAATGGCCACGCGTATTTCGTGCGCTTCAAAGTTTTCAGGCTTTAGAAAGACCACCTCGTTAGTAGCAACAACAGGTAATTGCTCAATGCTGGCAAGCTCAACCGCTAAATGGAGGTACTCTTCCTCTTGTGCGCGCTTGGTGCGCACTAATTCAATGTAATAGTTATCACTAAAATGCTGCTTATAAAAGCTCACCACCGATTCTACAATCGCGGGGTTGCCCTTTAATAGCGCCTTACCTAAATCGCCATCTTTAGCACCTGAAAGTAATATAAGCCCTTCTTTGTGTTCAATAAGCCAGTCACGGTCAATCACTGGACGGTGAAATAAATGCCCGCGCTGATACGCTTTAGATATTAATAAGGTTAAGTTTTTATAGCCGGTATTATCTTTCGCTAAGATAACCAACCGACATGGTCCTTCAGGGAACTCTGGGCTATGTAGCCAAAAATCAGCACCGACGATGGGCTTAATGCCTGCGTTGTGCGATGTTTCATAAAAACGCACTAAGCCACACAAGTTCATTTGATCAGTTATTGCCAATGCGGGTAGTTGCAACTCTTGCGCTTTGGCGACAATTGGTTTGGTTTTGGCTAAACCATCAACCATCGAAAAGTCTGAGTGAACCCGTAAATGCACAAAATCTGGAGCGGCCATTATTTCTCCTGCATTGCCAGTACACGTTGCACTGGTTTAAAACTTTTTCGATGCTCTTCAATTGCACCGTATTGCTCAAGGGCAGCGAAGTGTGCCTTGGTTGGATAGCCTTTATGCCCCGCAAAACCATACTCTGGGTGGCGTTTATCGAGCGCTATCATTTCGTCATCGCGCGCTACTTTAGCGATGATAGACGCCGCGGAAATCTCGGCAACTAAACTATCTCCTTTGACAACCGCTTGCGCTGGCATAGCCAATGCTGGCAGGCGATTACCATCAACAAACACAAATTCAGGTGCGGTGCTTAACCCCTCTACCGCACGCGTCATGGCAAGCATCGTGGCTTGGAGAATATTCAATTCGTCAATCTCTGTGGGACTGCAACGGCCAATTGACCAACACAACGCTTTTTCTTTAATCTCAATAGCAAGCGCTTGGCGTTTTTTATCCGTTAATTTTTTTGAATCAGCTAAACCTGCAATCGGTTTAGTAGGATCGAGGATCACCGCTGCAGTGACTACATCTCCTACCAATGGGCCGCGCCCTACTTCATCAACGCCCGCGATAAGCGCTAGGTTTGGTCGTTCAATTTGCATTTATAATCTCCGCAACAGCCGTGGCAGCTTGCTCACTGGCGTTTAAGCGTATTTGTTGATGAATGGCTAAAAAGCGTGCTTTGAGTTCGCTATTGTCACTGTTTAGCATCGGCTCTAGCGCGTTAGTTAAGTTTTCAATGGTGCAGTCTTGTTGCATAAACTCAGGCACAAGTGCTTCATCAGCGAGTAAATTTGGTAAGGAAAAATATTTGATATTGAAGGTAAACAGCGTTTTAAAAATCCAGTAACTCATCGCTTTTATTTTATACCCAACAACCATCGGCTTTTTATACAACATGCCCTCAAGAGTTGCTGTACCAGAGGCTATGAGTATTACATCTGCTGCCTGCATAGCAAGATCAGATTGACCATCGAGCATTTGTACGTTTAAGTTAGGTGCTGTGGCGGCTAAAATAGTAGAAAACTGCGCTTTACGTTGCGGGTTCACTAATGGCACTACAACTTTTAAAAGCGGGTTTTTTGCTTGTAGCCCTGCGGCTGTTTTTATATACGTTTCGCTAAGCAAACCCACTTCTGAGCCTCGACTACCGGGCAATAATGCCAATACTTTATCATCGAGGTTTAAACCTAACTGCTGACGTGCTGCGCTATCATCATGCTCAAGAGCGATATCATCAGCAAGTGTATGCCCAACAAAAGTACAGGGGACGTTATGTTTATCATAAAACGCTTTTTCAAACGGTAATAAAGCCAACACCATGTTAGTTGCTGCGCTAATTTTATGAATGCGTTTTTCACGCCACGCCCATACTGATGGGCTCACATATTGAATTGTTTTAATGCCGGCGTCTTTAAGCGGTTTTTCAACTCGAAGGTTAAAGTCAGGAGCATCAATACCAATATAAACATCCGGTTTATTATCAATGAAATGCTGTACCAGTTGCTTACGAATTTTTAATAACCGCGGTAATCTACCTAGCACTTCAACTAAGCCCATAACGGCTAATTCTTCCATATCAAATAAGCTTTTGCAGCCTTGCGCCTGCATTTTAGGCCCTGCTATGCCTTCAAAAATGGCATTAGGGTAGCGCTTTTTAAGTGCTTTTATTAAGCCTTCGCCTAAAATATCACCAGAGAGTTCCCCAACGACAATCGCTATACGCAGTGGCTGTTTATGTTTATTCATATGAATTTATTTCGCAAATAACTCGAGTGTATAAAAAGAGTAGTTTACCGTGTTTTAAGGTTTCTATAAACGTTTAAGAGATCTCATTTTTTATAATATAAATAGCCCACCTGATTTGCATCTTCATAATTCTAATGTAGCATTTATTATATATATTATGTTTTTCTAATATATATTGACAATATTTCATCAAAAGTAAATAATGCAAAAAGTTTCAGTAATTACTGAAACTTTGTGCGTTAAATGTTTGCTACTTTAATCTGTTGTGTGATTCGTCATCACATACTAGGAGCTATAAAAAATGATAGATGAAACCTTTGTGGATCTATCGCGATTACAGTTTGCTGTCACCGCCCTATTTCACTTTTTATTTGTACCACTGACCCTAGGTATGACTTGGATTTTGGTGATCATGGAATCGGTCTACGTTATGACTGGTCGTGAGATATACCGAGATATGACCAAGTTTTGGGGAAAATTATTTGGTATCAACTTCGCTATTGGTGTGGCTACAGGCCTAACCATGGAGTTTGAATTTGGTACTAACTGGTCTTATTACTCTCATTATGTGGGCGATGTGTTTGGCGCTCCCCTTGCTATTGAAGGCTTAATGGCATTCTTTTTAGAGTCTACCTTTGTGGGTATGTTCTTTTTAGGGTGGGAACGACTAACCAAACGCCAACACTTAGCCGTTACTTTTCTAATGGCCTTTGGTACTAGCATGTCAGCATTATGGATTTTGATTGCTAACGCGTGGATGCAAAATCCTGTTGGCGCTGAATTTAACTACCAAACAATGCGTATGGAAATGACCAGTTTTGCCGAGCTGGTATTTAATCCTGTTGCGCAGGTTAAATTTATTCATACCGTCTCTGCCGGTTATGTAGCCGCATCGATGTTCGTACTGGGGATCAGCAGTTGGTACATTCTAAAAGGCCGCGATTTAGCCTTTGCTAAACGATCTTTCTCTGTTGCCAGTGGCTTTGGTTTAGCGTCAATACTGTGTGTTATTTTGCTAGGTGATGAATCAGGGTATGAAGTGGGCGAAGTACAAAAAGTAAAACTCGCCACCATTGAAGCTGAATGGCATACCGAAGAAGCACCTGCTGCATTTACGTTAGTCGGCATACCTGACTCACAGAAGCAAGTTACCTACGGCGCAGTTAAGATCCCTTACGCTTTAGGCTTAATTGCTACTCGTTCTATTGATGAGCAAGTTACAGGTATTAATGATTTAGAAAAACAGCATGAAGTGCGAATTCGTAACGGTATGATTGCTTACCAATACCTAGAAAAACTAAGAAATGGTCAGGACACACCCGAAAACATAGCAAAGTTTGATACCTTAAAAGACGATTTAGGCTATGGCTTATTACTAAAACGTTACACCCCAAATGTGGTGGATGCGACTGAGGAGCAAATTCAAAAAGCAGTAAAAGACTCATTTCCCAAAGTGGGCCCGATGTTTTGGTCATTTAGGATTATGGTTGGCTGCGGCATGATCATGCTTATCGTGTTTATATTAGCCTTTTACTACAATGCACAGCGTGTAATTGAGCAAAAACGCTGGCTGTTATGGGCTGCCGTATGGAGTATTCCTCTACCATGGATTGCTATTGAATTTGGCTGGATTGTTGCAGAATATGGCCGCCAACCTTGGGCTATATCAGAAATATTGCCGACTTTTTTAGCTACCTCGTCACTGACTGTGAATGATATTTTAATAAGTTTAACTGGGTTTATCTTGTTCTATATTGGCTTAGCTATTGTAGAGGGCTGGTTATTGCTCCGATTTATTAAAATTGGTCCAAGCTCATTACACACAGGTAAATATCATTATGAACACCAAAATGACAACTCGCATAATGAACAATTAAGTGATGACCGAGGAGCAAACTGATGATTTTTGATTATGAAACATTAAAGCTATTGTGGTGGGTGATCATCGGTGTGTTATTTATCGGCTTTGCAATCACTGACGGCATGGACATGGGCGTAGCGATATTATTACGCCTTGTTGGTAAAACAGATTCCGAACGCCGCGTTGTAATTAATACTGTTGGCCCGCATTGGGATGGCAATCAAGTGTGGTTTATTACTGCTGGAGGCGCTTTATTTGCAGCATGGCCGATGGTGTATGCGGCTGCGTTTTCAGGCTTTTATTTCGCTATGATGCTCGTGTTATTCGCCTTGTTTTTTAGGCCGCTTGGTTTTGATTATCGTTCTAAGATTGATTCTAAGCGCTGGCGTAACAATTGGGATTGGGCATTATTTGGTGGCAGTGTGATCCCCGCATTGGTGTTTGGTGTGGCATTTGGTAACTTATTCTTAGGTGTGCCTTTTAATTTAGATGAGTATTTAAGAGCAAGCTATCAAGGTTCATTTTTTGCCTTACTCAACCCATTTGCATTATTAACAGGTTTGATAAGTGTCATTATGCTGATTGCACATGCTGGCATGTGGCTGCAACTTAGAACCGATAGCCATGTTGCTCGAAGATCAGCGCAGTATGGCCGCTGCGCATTATTAGTTTTTATTGTGCTATTTGCTATAGCTGGGTTTTGGGTTGCTAATATTGATGGCTACCAAATTGTGTCGATGCCTGACAAACAAAGTTTTGCTAACCCTCTTGGTAAAGTAGTGACAACCTCAGCTGGCGCATGGCTGAATAACTATACGTTAATGCCATGGACCGTTATTTTTCCTACTTTAGCGTTTGTTATGGCTGCGCTTGCATGGGTGCTATCAAAAGTGAATAAATCAGGCCTTGCTTTAATATGCACAAGCTTGATGTTAATTGGCGTAATAATGACCGCAGGTATTTCACTGTTTCCATTTGTGATGCCATCGAGTAATAACATGAACATTAGCCTCACATTATGGGATGCAGTATCAAGTCATATGACGCTAAATGTCATGTTTATTGCGGTTGTTATTTTTGTACCACTTATTTTAACTTACACAACATGGTGTTATGTGAAAATGTGGCGCAAGGTAACCGTTGAAGAAATTGAAAATAACAGCCATGGCAGCTACTAAGGAGACATAAACTATGTGGTATTTTGCTTGGATACTCGGTGTGCTTTTAGCCTGTACGCTAGGAGTTATCAACGTTATGTGGTACGAATTTCAACAAAATAAAGACAGTATTGCTGACGACGAAAAAGATCTTCACGATAGGCTTAATCGCCAAAATGACGACTAACCCCCGACCAGATCGCGCGCAGCAAACTACCCTGCGCGCGTTCTTAAAAATACACTCCAACCACGCTGGTAGTCTGCTAAAACTGAGTATTGCGTTAGGTACTTTAAATGCAATACTCATGATTGCTAGTGCTTATTTGGTAGCACGTTCAATTCATCTAGTAATGTTTGAACATGCTGATTTAGCAACAGTTACTCCTTTACTTTGGCCATTATCTATATTGATTTTAGGGCGCGGCCTATTACTGAGTTTATCTGAACGTATTAGCGCGCAAGCGGCACTAAAAATTAAAACTGCGATGCGCCACACTTTACTTGAAAAACTGACACTCCTTGGCCCAAGTTACATTGAACAACAAGGCCATGGTGCAACTTTAAATACCTTGCATAATGGTGTTGAAGCACTGCACGACTATTATGCTAATTACTTACCCAGTGTGGCGTATAGCGCACTTGTCCCTTTAGCGATTCTGATGGTGATTTTTCCTACTGACTGGAAAGCGGGATTGATTTTTTTATTTACAGCGCCTTTAATTCCTTTATTTATGATTTTAGTTGGTCACAAAGCCGAACGGCTAAACCAGCAACGCTGGCAACAATTAGCAGTGTTAGGTAATTACTTTTTTGACCGTTTACAAGGACTCACTCAACTTAAATTGTTTAACGCCACAGCACGTGAGTTAAAACAAATTGCCAAAATTTCAGATGATTTTCGCCATGCCACTTTAAGCGTATTAAAAATAGCATTTTTATCCTCTTTTGCATTAGAGTTTTTTGCAACTCTTAGCGTCGCATTAGTCGCCGTAATAATCGGTTTTCGGTTATTTTTTGGTACCTTAGATTTCTCGACCGGCTTTGTAGTGTTATTGCTCGCACCAGAGTTTTATTTACCGCTGCGTCAACTTGGTAGTCATTATCATGCACGATTAGAAGGCATAAGTGCTGCTGCTGATATGCTCAAGATATTAAATGAACCATTACCAGATGAGAGCCTTATAAGCACAAAAACAAATATTCAAAGTAGATTAGACGTGCCGAACATAAAGCAGCTCAGTATTGGTAATTTAAGTTTTCACTATCCAAATAGTAATGAAGGCGTTAGCAATATAAACCTGACATTTTCAAGCTCTGGTATGTATGCCATTGTTGGCCAAAGTGGCGCGGGGAAAAGTACCCTACTTGACTGTCTATTGGGCTTTCATCCACAAGTGATAAACTCCATCGCGGTCAATCAACGCTCATTATCAGTCTCGCAAATTAAACAGTGGCAACAGCATATTGCTTGGATCCCACAGCAACCCACCTTGCTATTTAATAGCATAAAAGCCAATTTACTATTAGCAAAACCAGATGCCAGTATGCAAGAACTCGAAAATGCTGCAGCGCAAGCGGGTGCGCTTGAGTTTATTCTTGCTTTACCTCAAGGTTTTGACACCCCTATTGGCGAGCAAGGCGAAGGACTTTCCGGCGGACAAAAACAGCGCATCGCGTTAGCACGGGCTTTTTTAAAAGAAGCTCCCATTTTAGTTCTTGATGAGCCAACCGCTCACCTTGATAGTCAAACCGAGCAACTTGTCCAAACAGCTATTAATGATTATGCAAAAAAGCATTTAGTTATAGTGATCGCCCATCGCTTAAATACCATTGAACACGCTAAGCAAGTTATTGTAATGAAAGACGGTGCTGTTATTGAGCTGGGTAACTTTAACACCCTCATAGCTGCTAAAGGCGCGCTATTTGATTTAGTGCATGCAAGGAGTCAACAGCATGACTAACTTTTTACGCTTATTAAAGCTGTGCAAGCCACACCTTGGGGCAATGTTACTAGGGGCATTTTTAGCTACATTAACGGTACTTGCAAATGTAGGCTTGTTGGCTGTTTCTGGCTGGTTTTTAGCCGCAATGGCTGCTGCAGGTCTAGCTAATACACAAATGAACTACTTTACGCCCGCTGGCGTCATACGCTTTTTAGCAATAGTGAGAACAGCGTCTCGTTATGGTGAACGTCTAGTCACTCACAACGCCACATTTTTACTGTTAAGTGAAATTCGCGTCAGTGTTTTTAATACGCTAAGCCAATTGAGTAATGTTGATTTGGCCATGAGCCGCAGTGCCGATCTATTCAATCGTATGCAAAATGATGTTGAAGCCCTCGATAAATTCTACTTAAATGTATTATTACCCATGATTGTTGCGATAATAAGTGTGCCAATTGTGATTGCGATTATGGCTGCATACAACGCTGATGTGGCACTGCTGTGCTTTATTGCGCTGTTATTCGTGGGTGTTGCCCTACCTTTAATACTGAGCAGGCAACTACAGAACACTGCAGACCTCGAAACGCAGTACTCTGCCACTTTACGCGCTGAATTATCTGATACCCTAAATGGCTTGAGAGAGCTGGCTATTTATCAAGCTACCGAGCAACAAGTTAAACAATGCCGTGATGCCAGCGAACATTATAATCAGCAGCTGTTTGTACGCCATAGTGCACAGGCACGTAGTAATGGCTTATCACTGCTGGTAGTACAACTAAGTATGTTAGGTGCCATTATAGTTATCACCCCATTGGTTTATAACGGTACAATGGCTAATGTTGAATTGGCCATGCTCAGTTTATTCGTACTTGCCAGTTTTGAAACGGTACTCACGTTGCCCAATGCATTTATCCAACTACCGGTCGCATTAAGCGCTGCAAACCGTATTTTCGATTTAGAAGACAAACTCCGCCCTGTCGCTAAAAATGCTCACGAGTCAGTGCCTGTACAGCCTTTAGGACTTGAATTTAAAGACGTTAGCTACTGTTATCTCAGCGATACTTTTGCGCTTAACAACTTAAGCTTTGTAATTGAGCCACTACAAAAAGTAGCCATTGTGGGCCAAAGTGGCAGTGGAAAAAGTACCCTGGTTAATTTACTCAGTGGCTTATGGCCACAGCAAAGCGGTGAAATAAACTTAACATTTGCACACAAAACGATGCCTATTAATATGACCAGCCAACAAAACCGCTGCGAACTTATAAGTATCGTCGCACAACAACATCATATTTTTGATGGCACAATTGCGGAAAACTTACGCTACGCAGCACCTGCGGCGACGAAAGAGCAAATGATCAACGCTTGCCAACAAGTGCAATTAGCAGACTGGCTCTGTGAGTTAAAGTTAGGGTTAAATACTCGCTTAGGCACAGGTGGTAGAAGTTTATCTCGCGGGCAATCTCGACGTTTAGCTTTGGCACAAGCATTACTGCGCGCACCGGCTATTTTAATCCTTGATGAACCTACAGAAGGTCTAGACAATCAATCTAAGCATCACGTGATGGATGCAATATTGACCAGCATGCAGCAATGTACCGTGCTGAGTATTACTCACGATCCTGCTTTGCTATCCAATATGGATCAGGTAATTTGGTTAGAGCAAGGCTGTGTAAAAGCGATTGCAACTCATCAGCAACTATTAATAGCGCAACCAGAGTACGTAAACTTGATCACACGGTTTTAATCATTTTCACCAATTGAAACAGCTTGAACTCAAGGTAAGTAATACGAAAAAGCCACCGACTATTACTCATAATCGGTGGCTTTTTTTATAAAGCGAACTATTAACGAACAATACCACGCTCTGAATTTTTAACAAAATCAACCATCAACTGTACTGCAGGGTACTTAGCAGCGTCATCTGCAAGTGCAACAAGCGCTTCATCAACACCTAAACTCTTACGATACAGTGTTTTATAGGCACGGCGCGTTGCCATTACTTCATCACTTTCAAAGCCACGGCGTTTCATACCCTCGGTATTAATCGCTACAGGGCCTGCAGGGGTGCCAATCGTTGTTACAAACGGTGGAACATCTTTATTTACACCTGAATACATGCCAACAAACGCATGTGCACCTACTTTACAAAACTGATGAATACCTGAATTGCCTGCTAAGATAACCCAATCACCAATGTGTACATGCCCTGCAACCGATGCATTATTAGCAAAAATAACGTTGTCGCCAATTACTGCATCATGGGCAACATGAGTGTAAGCCATAAATAAGTTATTGCTACCAATCTTAGTCACGCCTTGATCTTGAATCGTACCGCGGTGAATAGTGGCACATTCACGAATAATGTTGTTATCACCAATAATTAGCGTGGTTGGCTCATTATTATATTTTTTGTCTTGGCAGGCTTCACCTACTGACGCAAACTGAAATATATGATTGCCAGAACCTATTGTTGATGGCCCTTTGACCACAACGTGAGATTCAATAATACAATCATCACCAATAACCACATTGTCACCAATGTAGCTATATGGGCCAACCGATACATTATTACCTAGCTTTGCACCTGATTCGATTATCGCTGTAGGATGGATCACAATTAAAGCTCTCTTCTCGCACACATGATTTCGGCAGCACAAACAACTTTGCCATCAACTTTAGCTTCTGCTGCAAACTTCCATATATTGCGGCGCTCTTTTAAAAACTGTACATGCAAATGCATGGTATCACCAGGTACCACAGGCTGCTTAAAACGTGCGTTATCAACGGCTGCAAACAAATACAGTTCATTCTCACTGCGGTTTTCAACAGTTTTGAAACCTAATAAACCCGTTGCCTGTGCCATAGCTTCTAAAATAAGCACACCAGGAAAAATTGGCTGATTAGGAAAGTGGCCTGTAAAAATAGGTTCATTAAATGTTACATTCTTAATTGCATGTAATGATTCACCTGGCGTGTAATCAAGTACACGGTCAACCAGTAACATTGGGTAACGGTGTGGTAGTAAGCTTAAAATTTCTTGTATATCAAGGCTATTTAATTCGTTTGCCAAAATAGCATCCTTATTCATTATCAAGGTTTAATGACTTAGTCAGAGTCTCTAGCGCTTTTAGGCGATCTTTCATCTCTGGCAAATTACGCAAATGGGCAATATTGCGACGCCACTCTTTATTTGAAGAGTGTGGGAGCCCTGATGAATAAACACCGGCTTCCTTAATCGCTTTTGTCACCATACTCATGCCCGTTAGTATAACACCATCACATATTTCTATGTGACCATTTATACCAACAAGTCCAGCAATCTGACAATTCCTACCTATGGTTGTGCTACCTGCAATTACCGTACAGCCTGCGATAGCAGTACCAGAACCAATCTCAACATTATGGGCAATATGAACTTGGTTATCGATAATTACATTGCTGTGAATAATCGTGTCGTCAATTGCACCACGGTCAATAGTTGCACCTGCGCCAATTTCAACTTTATCGCCAATGATCACTGAGCCTAATTGTGGAATTTTAATCCACTGGCCTTTATCATTTGCGTAACCAAACCCGTCGCTGCCGATAATAGCGTTAGCTTGAATTAAACAATCACACCCAATTTCAACACTGTGGTACACACTAACATTAGACCAAAGCTTAGTATTATCACCAATGCTAGCATTTTGACCAACAAAGCAATTTGCACCAATTTGTGTGTTTTCACCAATTGTAGCGCCCGCTTCAATAACTGCATTAGCTGCAATAGAGGCCGTCTTAGCAATACAAGCTTCAGGGTGAACAACAGCACTTACGTGGATACCTTTAGCAGCAGATGCCGGTGTGGTGTCCATTATTTGTGCTAATTGTGCATAACTATTATAAGGGTTAGCTGTAATCAACTTGTTACCCGAATAATACTGTGCGTCTGCGGCAGATAAAATTACAGCACTGGCGTTTGTATTATCAAGTTGTGGGCGATATTTCTTATTCGCTAAAAATGCAATATGCCCAGAGCGGGCATTTGCAAGTGTAGCAATTTTTGATATTTCTAAGGCGCCATCACCATGAAGCTCAGCGCCTAGAAGTTCCGCTATCTGCGAAAGCGTATAATTTTGCATATATTCGTTCTATTGCTTACTTACTTTATCAACAACTTTGCTTGATAAGTCAGATACTTTTTTAGGGTTAAAGTAAATTGTAGTATCTTTTACTTTAACTTCATCAAAATTACCATCTTTAGCAACGTCTTCAATTGCTTTTATGATCAGTGCTTGTACTTTAGCTAGCTCTTGATTTTGACGAGTTTTAATTTCTTGCTCTAAAGGACGACCCTTTTCAGCAAGTGTTTTTTGCATACCTTCAACTTTTGTACGCAGCGCATCTTTTTGAGCTTGGCTCATTGTTGTGCTTTCACGTTTAAATTTTTCAGCTTCAAAACGAATGTCACCTTGAAGTTTTTCAAGCTCTTGGCGGCGCTCAGCAAACTCTGTTTGCAATGCTAATTCAACAGATGCCATTTGTGGGATTTGTTTGTAGATTTCTTGCATGTCTACAATACCGACTTTATGTGCAAAAGCACTCGCAGATGTACCCATCATAAGTGTTGCTAAAATGGCAATCGCCGATGATTTAATTGATTTTTTCACAAAAAACTCCTTTAGAAAGTATTACTAATATTAAAGCTGATAGTCTTCGTATCGTCATTTTCTTCTTGTTGCAATGGATACGCAAAACTAATCAACATTGGACCCATTGGAGAAATCCATTGTAATGATAAACCCGTTGAGACTCTAAAACGCATCGGATCTGAATAATCGTCAAGTAATGCACGATCGTTATCACTTAAGCTTTGATAGCGCTCTACGTTAAACTCAGTATCCCACACGTTTGCTGCATCAACAAAAAAGCTGGTACGCACAGAACTGGTATTATCTTCATCTAAAAACGGTGTAGGAACGATTAATTCCATACCTGCAACCGCTTTTGCATTACCACCAATGCGCCCAGCAGGACTTAACTGATCAAAGACTGGATCACCGCCAATAACACCGTTGATCTTTCCGTCTTTTTCTGGAGTACCACCTACATTTGAAGAGTTACGTGAAATAGCATTAGGCAAAATAGTGTTACGATCAAAACCACGCAGTTCCATTTCAGTTATCCGAAAATACTCTTGAAATGGGAGGGTTTGATCATATCCATTTGTATTACCATAACCATTACCGTACCCCAATGCTGCACGCGTTGAAAATACCCAACGATGATCATCACTAATTGGCCAGTAAAAACGCGAGTCATAATTTAACTTAAAGTAAGTCAAATCTGAATTTGGCGTAGTACCAGTTAAGTTTAACGTTTGACGAGAACCTGCTGTTGGGAATAAACCTCGGTTTACAGTAACACGTGACCAACCAACGCTTAGTTCATATTTAGTAAAGTTATAACCTGCATCTGGATGAGCAGGATCTAAAAATGTCTCACGTAATACACGTGTTTGTTCGTAAACAGCGATATCAGATAGTTCTTCTTCAATCCAACGTGCCCCAAAATTAATACGGTTCACTGCATCGATTGGGAAGCCTATGTTAGTGCCTATACCATAGCTTTTTGATTTATAATCAATAAGGCTAAATTTACTGGCATCGTAATTACTGTAAAAAATACTGCTACCTTGTGATACACCATCCGGCGTAAAGTAAGGGTCAGTGTAAGATAAACTAACACGCTCTGAACCACGTGAAGTATTGATATTCAGACCAATCTGATTACCAGTACCCAAAAAGTTAGATTCAGTTACACCAATGTTAAACTGTAAACCTAGGTACGAACCATAAGCAAGGCCTGCGTTAAAGCTACCAGCTGACTGTTCTTTAACTGTAAAATCTACATCAACCTGATCATCAACGCCTGGTACAGGTATAACGTTAAAATCCACTTTTTCCATATATGGTAAGCGTTGGATTTGTAATTTTGAACGTTCAAGATTTTGATTTGATAACCATGCACCTTCAAGCTGTGTCATTTCACGGCGCAGTACTTCATCTGCCGTATTTTGGTTGCCACCAACAATAATACGACGAACATAGACACGTTGCCCAGGTTTAACTGATAGCGTTAACTGTACTTCTTTGGTTTCATCATCAATCTCAGGGATTGTACGCACTTCAGCGTTTGCATAACCAAAACGCGCTAAATAGCTTTTAATAAACTCTTCTGATGAAGTAACCACTGAACCGTTATAAAGTTCACCAGCACGCAGCGGTATCACACTTTTAATTAATTCTTCGCGACCGAGTAAATCACCAATAAAGTCAAAGCCTTTAACTTTGTATTTAACACCTTCATTGATGTTCGCTGTTACATACACTGATTCACGTTCTGGGCTCACTGATACTTGAGTTGAATCAATATTAAAGCGTAAGTAACCACGATCTAAATAAAAACTACGAATTTTCTCAAGGTCACCTTCAATGGTTTGTTTCTGATAGCGATCGCTACCCATAAACTGCCACCAAGGTAAATCTTGTTGTGATTCTGCAAGCGCTAACAGCTCTTCATCTGAATATAATTCGTTACCAACTAAGTTGATTTGACGAATAGATGCTGCATCACCTTCATCAAATTCAAGTTTTAACTTAACGCGGTTACGCGGTAATTTAGTGATGCTAACATCGATTTTTGCATTGTATTTACCAATACTATGAAAAAACTCAATTAAGCCTTTTTCAATGTTATCAATCACGGTTTTATCAAGCGGCTCGCCTTGGCGAATATCTTGTTGATCAAGTGACTGCGTTAGCTGCTCATCTTTGATGTCTTTGTTACCATCAAATTCGATAAAACTAATCGTCGGGCGCTCAGTTACTTTAAAAATAACGTTGTTACCATCGCGTAATGCTTTGATATTGTCAAAGTGACCTGAGCTGTACAGTGACTTAATTGTTTTTGAAATTGTATATTCATCAACATCGTCACCCACATTTATTGGGATGTGTGTGAGCGCAGCACCTAGTGCAACTCGCTGTAAGCCTTCAACTTTTAAATCTTCAACAATAAAGGAGGTTTGGCCTAGGGCTGCAAAGCTGGCGCCTAATAAACTTGTTACTGCCAAATGTTTTTTTATAGCCATTTTATTATCTTTATCCTTTACAACTGTATTACCGCTCAACACCATAAAATTATAATTTAGCAGTGTCTTACAATCGTGTTTTTAATTCGAGACTGTCGGGATTGTTATAATCGCGATACATCATTGAACAAAGCGAAACATGTTAGAAAAATGAGTAGCAGAGCTCCCACTTTAAAACCAAACTCTTGTGTCTTTTCAGAGACCGGCTTTTTACGAAAAAGTTCAATTATGTAATACATTAAGTGACCGCCATCAAGCACTGGCAAGGGTAATAAGTTAAATACACCCAAGTTCACACTGATCAAAGCCAAAAAGCCTAAAAAGGCGACTAAGCCATAGCTTACGCTAGTTCCTGCCCCAACGGCAATGCCTACTGGACCACTTAAATTCTTTACTGACACTTGGCCTGTAATTAAATTACCAATCATATCGAAACTTAAGGCAATCAAGCGCCATGTTTCATTTACGCCACGCACAATACTATCGAGTGGGCCATAATGTCTAGTTTCAATATAACCATCGGGCCATTTTTCAACAACCGGTGCAACACCTAAAAACCCTTGAAGCTGCCCTTCGTTGCCAGCACGCCCTTTAGGAGTCACTGTTAGCAACTCCATACTATCTTGTCTTTTTACACTAAATTGTAATGATTTGTTAGCGGATTGCTCAATAACATTAACTAATTGCTGCCAACTGCCTATTGTTTCACCATTTACTGCGAAGATTGTATCTCCAACTTGTAATTTAGCCTCAGCCGCAGCTGAGTTTACGGTAATTGCTGCGATAGTTAATGTCGCTTGTGGACGAAAAGGCACAATGCCTAAAGATGCTAAAGGCGGTACATCTTGTTGATCTAGTTTCCAGCCATCAATATTTATGGTTTTAATTTGTTCTTGGTATTGCTCATTACGCACAGTAACAGCGACGCTTTTATTGCCAAGGTTTGCCATTAATGCAAATGTAGCATCTTGCCATGTACCTATATCTTCATCGCCAATTTTGAGTATATGTTGATTGGGTAATATACCGGCTTGTTCAGCGCGACTCCCCTCATTGATAGTACCAACAACTGGCTTAACTGATTGCACACCAATCATATACATTGCAGCTAGTGCAAAAATAGCAAAAATGAAATTTGCCATAGGTCCTGCAGCTACAATCGCAATACGCGCTTGCACTGACTTGGCATTAAACGACAAATGACGTTGTTCTGACGGTACATCATCGACACGCTCATCGAGCATCTTTACATAACCGCCAAGTGGAATAGCAGCTATTACATATTCTGTATCGAGCTTATCGCGCCATGTTAACAATGGCTTACCAAAACCAATTGAAAAACGCAGAACTTTAACGCCTGCTTTGCGAGCTACCCAAAAATGCCCATATTCATGCACTGTAACTAAAATACCCAGCGCTAAAATAAAAGACCCTAAATTCCACATAAAATCGAACATATTAGCGTACTACCTTTGCAATGAGTTGCGTCGCTTGAAGTCGAGCTAAACGGTCACATTCAAGAATTTCATCCAATGTATGCACGTTTACATCAACCGTTGCTTCTAATGTTTGTGCATTAATACGGTAAATATCCGTAAAGCCAATCATCCCTTGCAAAAATGCATTAACGGCAACTTCATTGGCTGCATTAACCGTAGTGGTTGCCCCCTGCCCTGTATTACAAGCGGCAATTGCTAACTGTAAATTTGGGTAACGAGTAAAATCAGGTTTAGTGAAAGTAAAATCGGCGAGTTGTGAAAAATCAAGTGGCGTAACCCCCGCATCAATGCGCTGCGGGTATGCTAAAGCATGCGCAATGGGTGTGCGCATATCGGGATTACCCATTTGTGCTAGTACTGAGCCATCTTGATACTGCACCATTGAATGAATAATACTTTGCGGATGAATAACCACTTCAATATCTGTTGCCTGGCAGTTGAATAGCCATTTAGCCTCAATAAACTCTAAGCCTTTATTCATCATCGTAGCCGAATCGACTGAAATCTTTTGCCCCATTGACCAATTAGGGTGAGTAACGGCCTCTTGCACCGTGACAGTATTTAAAGTGTCAATATCACGAGTTAAAAAAGGTCCGCCAGAGCCTGTCAGTAAGATTTTACTAACACCATGCTCATGCAATTGTGTGTTTGTTTTTGAACCTTGCAGAGCACTTGGCAGGCATTGGAATATTGCATTATGCTCACTATCAATTGGCAACAATGTGGCTTTATGTTGTTTTACTTTATCGATAAACAACTGGCCTGACATCACTAAGGATTCTTTATTTGCCAATAAAACCTTTTTACCCGCTTCAACCGCGCTGAGTGTAGGAATGAGCCCCGCGGCACCAACTATCGCCGACATAACAGCATCAACATCTGGGTGTGCAGCAAGCTCACTCATTGCAGCAATACCGCTGAGCACAATCGTTTTAGATTCTGAACCAGATAAGTACTGAATTAACTGCTGCGCAGCATGCTCATCCGCCATAACAGCAAAGCGAGGGCGATGAGCGACGCATAACTGCGCCATTTTTTTTGCATTTTTACCTGCCGTAAGTGCAAATACGCAAAACTGCTCTTGATTTCGAGCGACAACATCTAAGGTACTTAAACCGATTGACCCCGTCGCACCAAGAATCACTAGTTGCTGTTTACAACTCATAGACTAAGCGTCCACGCATAGCATAAAACGAAAATAGGCGCTGCAGCGGTTAAGCTATCAAGGCGATCTAAAATACCGCCATGCCCAGGTAAACATGATCCACTGTCTTTGAGACCAGCCTCACGTTTAAACATACTTTCGAGTAAGTCACCTATCGCTGAAAATAATGCGATAAATACAGTCATAACAGCATAAATTGGCCAAACTGACATATCAACATTGGTAAAATGACAAAAAGCCAAAACAAATATTACCGCAGCGACTACACCCCCAGCTAAACCTTCAATCGTTTTGTTGGGGCTCACTTTTGGCATTAACTTATGTTTACCAAAGTTTTTGCCCGTAAAGTACGCACCAATGTCTGCGCTCCATACGATACCTAATACCACTAAAATAAGCATAGAACCAAAGTGCGTTGACTCACCATAATTTGCGCTTCGTAATGTATTCAACGCAAGCCACAATGGCACTAACGTCAAAATACCTGCAATGGCACGCATTACTATGCCTTCATTCCATGCTTTTGCCATGGCTGGGTAACGCCACACTAAGTAGGTAGCAACAATCCACCAAGAAAATGACAGAGTAAATATATAATTTGCATCCCCCACTAATTGGCCGTCAAACCACAAGCTCTCAATTGGCCAATGCCAGTTAAGCAGTACCAGTAGCAGCGCAATAAATACGACAAATGAAAAACGCTTTAATTTGTCACATAGGCCCATAAATGCAGACCATTCCCACGCACTTAATAAAACTATCGCGCCAGCAATATAACTAAATAATGTAAGTGGTGTATAAAAAACCAAAAGTAATGCTAAAGGGGCTAGCACTAAAGAGGTTAAAATTCGTTGTTTTAGCAAAGTATTACCCTTTTAATTAGGTTTCGGCGAGTAATTGTTTTATTTGTTCGCCAGTACAACCAAATCGTCGCTCTCTGGCAACGTAACAAGCGATCGCATCAGCAAAAGCAGCTTCATTAAAGTCAGGCCAAAGCGTATCGGTAAAATAAAGTTCGGCATAAGCAACTTGCCATAATAAAAAGTTACTAATGCGTAAGTCCCCCCCCGTGCGGATCAACAAGTCAGGTTCAACCTGATCCTGCATACTCATCTGCGAGGCTAAGTGCTCTTCTGTAATATCATTGGGATCTAACTCTCCAGCAGCGACTTGTTTCCCAAGCTGCTTAGCCGCATTAGCTATATCCCATCGTCCGCCATAATTTGCTGCAATATTAAGTTGCAGCCCTGTATTATCCACGGTCAATTGATGTGCTGCATCGACTTTTTTTCGCAACGTATCTGAAAACCGAGATAAGTCGCCAATAATAGTTAATTTAACATTATTTTTATGAAGTTTTTTAACTTCCTTGCTCAGTACAAATAAAAACAATTCCATTAAGGTACTAACTTCATCATCAGGGCGTCGCCAATTTTCACTACTAAAAGCGAATAAAGTCAACGATTGTACACCTAACTTAGCGCAAAATTGCACCGACTGACGAACTGCATCAACGCCTTTCTTATGACCGTACACACGAGGCTTATTCTTCGCCTGTGCCCAACGACCATTTCCATCCATGATTATAGCGACATGCTTGGGTAAACATTGCTGGGAAATTTTATCAGCGTTAAGAACCATAAATATCGAGTATTCCATAAAAAAACGCCGCCTAGTATACCCTAGACGGCGTCCCAAAACTAATAAATTTCATAACCCAAATTCAGGTTATTTAACTGCTTAGATTTCCATCAATTCAGTTTCTTTTGCTGCTAACAGTGTATCCATTTCTTTGATAAATTTGTCAGTAAGCTTTTGAATTGCATCATCAGATTGGCGTGCTTCATCTTCAGAAATATCTTTATCTTTCAATAAGCTTTTAACATCACCATTTGCATCACGACGAATATTACGAACAGCAACACGACCGCCTTCAACTTCACCACGAACGATCTTGATTAAGTCTTTACGACGTTCCTCTGTTAGTGGAGGAAGTGGAACACGAATAACCGTACCTGCTGACATTGGATTTAAACCCAAGTCAGATGCCATAATTGCTTTTTCTACTGCTTGCGCAAGTGATTTATCAAACACACTGATCGCCAGTGTGCGGGCATCTTCAATCGACACATTAGCAACTTGATTTAACGGCGTTGGTGCACCGTAATATGACACCATAATGCCATCTAAAAGTGCCGGATGAGCACGGCCAGTACGAATTTTAGATAGTTGACTGCCAAGTGCCGTTACACTTTTCTGCATACGTTCTGCAGCATCTTTTTGAATATCGTTAATCACGGTTCAATCCTAATCTAGTTAATAACTTCATCTGAGGCTTGTGAAGAGATAAGTGTGCCTTCTTCTTCGCCCATAATAACGCGCTTTAATGCGCCTGACTTATTCATATTAAATACGCTCAATGGCATATTGTGATCTCGCGCAAGTGTAAATGCCGCAAGATCCATTACTTTTAATTCTTTTTCAATAATTTCATTGTAGCTTAAGTGACGATAAAGTGTCGCTTCCGGATTTTTAACAGGATCATCACTGTAAACACCGTCTACTTTCGTCGCTTTAATAACGGTATCTGCTTCAATTTCGATACCACGTAAACACGCTGCGGAATCAGTTGTGAAGAAAGGATTACCTGTACCCGCTGCAAAAATAACAACGCGACCTGTTTTTAATAAGCTAATTGCTTCAGCCCAGTTGTATGCATCACACACGCCGTTAAGTGGGATAGCTGACATTAAACGACAGTTAACAAATGCACGATGCAACGCATCTCTCATTGCAAGGCCATTCATTACAGTCGCGAGCATTCCCATATGATCGCCTACAACGCGATTCATACCTGCTTCAGCTAACGAACCACCGCGTAAGAAGTTACCGCCACCGATAACTAAACCCACTTCTACGTCGAGTTCTACAAGCTCTTTAATTTCTTGCGCCATACGGTCGAGTACTTTTGGGTCGATGCCGAAGCCTTCGTCTCCCATCAGTGCTTCACCACTTAATTTGAGAAGAACGCGTCTAAAAATAGGTTTACGATTGATAGTCATAGTATTTGGGCCAACTTTTAAAAAAAGGATAAAAAATAACCGCGCTTATGATAAACATAAAGAGCGCGGTTATTTTAAAGAATTTCTAGCCGTGACGCAAAAGCAAATAGCATATTAATTGCATATAATTACTTCATTCATCACAGATAGTTAATCTTACTGACCTTTAGCTGCAGCAATTTGCGCAGCTACTTCAGCAGCAAAATCTTCTTCTTTCTTCTCAATACCTTCACCAACTTCTACACGTACGAAGCTAGTAACTGTTGCGTTTTTCTCTTTAAGAATATCGCCAACAGATTTTTTAGGTTCCATGATGAAAGCTTGACCAGTAAGAGAAACCTCACCAGTGAACTTCTTCATGCGACCAACAACCATCTTCTCAGCGATTTCAGCAGGCTTGCCTTCATTCATCGCGATTTCGATTTGTACTTGCTTTTCTTTTTCAACAACGTCAGCTGGTACGTCAGAAGGCGATAAGTATTCTGGACGTGAAGCAGCAACGTGCATTGCAACGTGCTTAAGTGTTTCTTCATCAGCAACACCCGCAACAACAACACCAATACGGTCACCATGGCGGTACTCAACTAGGTTTTCACCTGTGATGTACTGTAGGCGACGTACGTTGATGTTTTCGCCAATTTTAGTAACTAGCTCAACACGGTCTTCTTCAAACTTAGCTTGTAAGTCTTCGATAGACATTGTGTCAGCAATTGCAGCGTCAGCAACTTTATTAGCAAATGCTAAAAAGCTTACATCTTTTGCAACGAAGTCTGTTTGACAGTTAACTTCTACTAGTACAGCAACACCGGCATTTTGCTTGATGATGATAGTACCTTCAGCAGCAATGTTGCCTGCTTTTTTAGCAGCTTTAGCAGCGCCACTTTTACGCATGTTTTCAATCGCTAACTCGATGTCACCATCAGTCTCAGTCAACGCTTTTTTACAATCCATCATGCCAGCGCCTGTACGCTCGCGTAATTCTTTAACTAGGGCAGTAGTTACAGCCATTAGTAAATCCTCAAATCTGAAATCTGGTTAGATAAGCGGGTTCCCGCTCTACAAGAATAGCAAGTCTTCACCTAAAATTAGATGAAGACTTGATGACAGCTAATTACTCAGCTTCTACGAAGTCGTCTTTCTCAGCTTGAGCAACGATATTGCTCTCACGACCTTCAGTGATAGCTGCTGCAACTGCACCAGTGTAAAGGTTGATTGCACGGATCGCATCATCGTTACCAGGTACGATGAAATCAACACCGTCTGGGTTAGAGTTAGTATCAACGATCGCAACAACTGGAATACCTAGGTTGTTAGCTTCACGGATAGCGATATGCTCATGATCAGCATCGATAACGAAAAGTGCGTCTGGAAGACCACCCATGTTCTTGATACCACCAAGGCTCTTCTCAAGCTTGTCCATTTCGCGGTTAAGCATTAACGTTTCTTTCTTAGTTAATTTCTCGAAAGTACCGTCTTGGCTTTGGATTTCAAGGTCTTTAAGACGCTTGATTGATTGACGAACTGTTTTCCAGTTAGTCAACATACCACCTAACCAACGGTGATTTACGTAATACTGGTCACTTGCGATAGCGGCTTCTTTAACCGACTCGCTTGCTGCGCGCTTAGTACCAACGAAAAGAACTTTACCTTTGTTTGACGCAGCACCAGTTAAAAACTTAAGTGCGTTGTTGAACATTGGAACTGTTTGCTCAAGGTTGATGATATGAACACGGTTACGTGCGCCGAAGATGAAAGGCTTCATCTTAGGATTCCAGTAACGTGCTTGGTGACCGAAGTGAACACCAGCTTGAAGCATATCGCGCATTGAAACGTTTGCCATTTTGTATTTCCTCTGTTTAGTTTAGGGTTAGGCCTCCACATATCCCATAGCACCAACACCGCAGTTAAATGAAACTGAAATGCACCCAAGTGTATGTGACGATACGTGTGTGTGTTAAAATAAAATTGTGTTTGCCTTAAAATACAAAAAATCATTTAAGAATTTATTTGTAAAAAGACGGCGCGCTTTATACCATATTAAAAACAAATACTCAACGTCGCGTGCAAAATTTGTGCGACAATAAATGTGTTAAAACTCGACAATGGAGCCTCCATGAGTGCTGTGATAAAGACCCCTGAAGAAATAGAGAAAATGCGTGTAGCCGGGCGCTTAGCGGCAGAAGTTCTAGAAATGATAGAGCCGCATGTAGTCCCTGGTGTGACCACTGATGAATTAAATACAATTTGTCATAATTATATTGTCGATGTGCAAAAAGCCATTCCGGCTCCATTAAATTATCATGGCTTCCCTAAATCAATTTGCACCTCAGTAAACCATGTAATTTGTCATGGTATTCCTAACGACAAAGCATTAAAAGATGGCGACAGTGTCAATATTGACATCACTGTCATCAAAGATGGTTACCATGGCGACACGTCTAAAATGTTTCATGTTGGTACACCTGATATTCAAGGCAAACGCCTTGCTGAGATAACTCAACAAAGCTTATACCTTGCTATTAAAATGGTAAAACCAGGTGTACGTTTAGGTGATATTGGCGAAGCGATTCAAAAATACGCTGAAAGCCATAAATATTCAATCGTGCGCGAATATTGCGGCCATGGCATTGGTGCTGAGTTTCACGAAGAGCCACAAATTATGCACTATGGTCGTGCTGGCACTGGTGAAGCCCTAAAAGCGGGTATGTGTTTAACAATTGAGCCAATGGTTAACGCTGGTAAACGCCAATGTAAACTGCTTAAAGATGAATGGACGGTTGTTACTAAAGACCGTAGTTTATCTGCGCAGTGGGAACATACATTGTTAGTTACTGAAAATGGTGTTGAAATTTTAACGCTTAGATCAGATGATACTATCGATAGAATCATTGAGCATTAATACCAATTTGGTATAAATACTAATTCGCCCAATTAATTGGACGAATTAGTATTCTAAGGAGCCAACCCACGTGGCATTACCTAATAAAGTTAAAAAGCTACTCAGCGATGCTGAGTTGCTCACCGATTACAAAGACTGCTCTAATTATTTTTATAAATGGTTACAAAACGAGTTTTCAAAACAACCAGTCGGTAATTTAATTAATGCCCGGGCTGAGTTTATCGATCGGTTACTAATAAAGCTTTTTCATGTTTATGATTTAGCCCATGAGCCAGATTTAGCCCTGATTGCCGTTGGTGGGTATGGCCGCGGTGAATTACACCCCTATTCTGATATCGACTTTTTATTACTTGTTACACAACAACCTAGTGAAGCAATTTGTGAAAAGATTGGTCAGTTTGTCACTATGCTGTGGGACCTTAATTTAGAAATTGGCCACAGTGTACGTACCATAGAACAAGCTATTGAACAAAAACGTGAAGATGTTACGTTTGCCACAAGCTTGCTTGAAAGCCGGCTATTGTTTGGCAATCATATAGAGTATGAAAAACTTAAAAATCATATCCTCGACACCCCTGTTTGGCACTCTGATGAATTCTTTTTGGCTAAAGTACAAGAACAACAACTACGCCATAAAAAATGCCATGGCACAGCGTATAACCTAGAGCCAAACATTAAAGAAAACCCCGGTGGTTTACGTGATTTACAAACTATCATTTGGGTTGCAAAAAAGCACTTTAGGGCTGAAACCTTACAAGAGCTTATTAGTCACGGTTACCTGACTCACGAAGAATACCAAGAGCTACTTGAGTGCTTAGAAAACTTATGGAATATTCGTTTTGCACTGCATTTAGCTGCAGGGCGATCAGAAAACCGCTTGTTATTTGACCACCAACCACTGGCTGCTGATTTACTCGGTTTTGGTAGTGATGGCAAAGCGTCTGTTGAGCGAATGATGAAGCGCTTATTTAGAATAATGAGCCGTGTTCGTGAGTTAAATCAAATGCTATTGTCGTACTTTGAGCAAAGCATTTTACCGGAATCAAGCGAGCAACCGGTTATTGAACTTGACCGCAACTTTGAGCGCATTGGTCATCAAATAAGAGTTAAAAACCCATCAGTATTTTTTCGCCGCGATCAGCTCTTCGTCTTATTTGAGCATATTGCCGATAACCCAACAATGACGCACATTTATCCAAGTACCATAAGAACAATTCGCCAAGTGCGTCGTCGTCTATTAGGTGACTTACAAGATTACGCGGCCTGTAGAGAAGCCTTTCTGCGCCTTGTTAAACATCCCAATGGCATGGGTCGTGCTTTTACGTTAATGCACAAACATGGCATGTTAGCGGCTTATCTCCCGCAGTGGCGTAACATATTTGGACAAATGCAGTTTGATTTATTCCACGCTTATACCGTAGACGAACACACGCATAAACTTATCAATAATATTTATCAGTATTTTGATAAATCAAGTGCCAACAAATTTCCAATTTGTTGTGAAATTGTCACACGTATGGATAAACCCGAGCTGTTATATCTCGCAGGGATTTTTCATGACATTGCCAAAGGTCGCGGTGGCGATCATTCTGAACTTGGCGCTGTTGATGCCATTGCTTTTGCTAAGTTGCATAACTTCACAAACTCAGATGGTAAGTTAATAGCATGGCTAGTAAGTAACCACTTACTTATGTCAGTTACTGCACAACGTAAAGATATAAATGATCCTGATGTGATAAAAGAATTTGCCACACGGATAAAAAACGAACGTCAACTTGATTACCTTTATTGCCTAACCGTGGCTGATATTCGCGCGACCAATGACAACTTATGGAATGACTGGAAAAATACGCTACTACGTGAGCTTTACTTACACACGCAACGCGCATTGCGATTAGGGCTTGAAAACCCAATGGATCAGCGCGACCAAATTCGCGATAAAAAGCATCAAGCAAAACAACGCCTACTTAATCATGGCTTTGGCGAAGAACAAATAGATTTAATTTGGGCCCGCTTTAAAGCAAACTACTTTACCGCATTCAGTGAGCAACAAATCTCATGGCACAGTGAGCATTTGTTAAAAGCTGATTTAAGCCAACCCAGTGTTGTGGTATCTAATGAAGCCATGCATGGTGGCACACAAGTATTTGTTTACAGCCCCTACTCGGGTGGTTTATTTGCCCGTTTAGTGAGTGTGATTGGCTCAAAAAAGGCACAGATCCAACATGCACAAGTACTTACCACCCGCGATGGTTATGTCTTGTTTAGCTTTGTAGTACTTGAAGTAAGCGGTGAGCCCATTGCCAGCGGCCGTGCGCAATCAATTAAACGCGGTCTAGATTTGGCACTTGCTGATCCAAGAAAGAAAATTCGTTTTAAAAAGAATCGCTCGCAACGCTTTAAAGATTTTAATATTAAACCAAAGATAATTTTACGTCCTCATCCGCGTAAAGATCGCAGTTTAATTGAAATTCAAGCCGTAGATATACCTGGTTTATTGACCAAAATTGCTGAAGTATTTCAAGCACATTTATTACACATACACGCCGCACGGATCACCACTGTGGGTGAGCGTGCAGAAGATTTCTTCGTAGTATCAAACAACGAATACCAAGCCCTTACGGACGAAGAACAAGCAAAAATTCATCAAGCATTGCGTAAAAAACTCAACGCAGAAACAGAATAAGAGGACCTTATGTCAGATTTAAAAACCATGATTGAAAACGCCTGGGATAACCGCGATAACATCAGCCCAAGCACAGTATCAAATGAAGTTAAACAAGCCATTATTGATGCACTTGAGCTGCTTGATAGCGGCGCTGCACGCGTTGCTGAAAAAATCAGTGGTGAGTGGGTTGTCCACCAATGGTTGAAAAAAGCCGTGTTACTGTCGTTCCGTATTCGTGATAACCAACCAATGCATGACGGCGTAAACCAGTTTTACGACAAAGTACCGCTTAAATTTAGTGACTACACGCCAGAGCAGTTTCAACAAGGTGGCATGCGCGTAGTACCAAATGCAGTCGCGCGTAAAGGTAGTTTTGTAGGTAAAAATGTAGTGCTTATGCCATCATACGTAAACATTGGCGCATACGTTGATGACGGCACCATGGTTGATACATGGGCTACTGTAGGCTCGTGTGCACAAATTGGTAAGAACGTACACTTATCTGGTGGTGTGGGTATAGGCGGCGTTTTAGAGCCGTTACAAGCTAACCCGACCATCATTGAAGACAACTGCTTTATTGGTGCACGTTCTGAAATCGTAGAAGGCGTTGTTGTTGAAGAAGGCGCTGTTATCTCAATGGGCGTTTACATCAGCCAAAGCACGCGTATTTACGACCGCGAAACTGGCGAAATCCACTATGGCCGTGTTCCAGCAGGCGCAGTTGTTGTACCAGGTGCATTACCATCAAAAGATGGTAGTCACAGCTTGTACGCTGCAATCATCGTGAAAAAAGTAGATCAACAAACCCGTGAAAAAGTAGGTATCAACGCCCTGCTTCGTTCGATAGACGAATAAATCATAGCTGTAAGCTTTCAGCCGTCAGCGATCAGCTGATTTGAGTTAATCGTAAGTTGGTATGAAGTAACACCCGCTCACAGATTATCTTAAGTTTAGAATATCAACTGAACTTTATTTGTATTAAAAAGCCCTAAGTATTGCTGTTTAGGGCTTTATTTATATTCGCTACTAATCACTCTTTTCAAAATTAACACCACTTATAACTTACCGCTTAAAATTTAAAGCTCCTCTCTACCACTTCGCATAGTGATCTTCGGTAAAGCCCCACTCGCCATTAAGTGTAATCACTTCATTTTCGAGGGTGATTTGGCCATAGTAACGGCCGAAGTGTTGAGTAAAGTTGCTGGCGATGATGAGTAAATTAGTTTTATCTTGGCGTTTACCAGCGGGTTCAAAGGTTAGATTTATAATACCGTCGTTTGAGCGTAGCCGCCATTTACTCGTTGCTTTAGTATTACCATAACGCTCAAATTGAAAATCGACCATATCAATTTTGTAAAGCGTGCCATCGAGCCACAAGGCGTTTTCGGTAAAACCTGTTTCAATAACCCCTGCACTTAAATTTAAACCTAAACGGCGGCCATCGGTTAATATGCAGGCTAAACTCCCCCAGTTCCAAAATGTTTCTCGGCGCATGTAACCTGCGCTCCAATCTACACTTGCGAGTGAGTTATGCGTTTGAAGATCAAATAAACGACCACGCCACTTCACGGTTCCATCACATGGAAGCGCTGCGCTTTTCTGAGTAAAATGAAACCCTGTAAAACCCGCGCGAACACATACGGCAAGCGAATTGTAATTAGCTGACTCATCTATGTTGGCATTAATTTTAAGCCCTGATTTTAAATCAACTTTCACATTGCGTATGCGCGGATCATTCGTTGTCTGAATCACTACGCTGTTACGCCCTTTTTGAAAGGTAGCTTGCCCTGTATTTGGTGTCGGATCTATACACGTATTTAAAGAGAATAAGTTTATAAAGCTATATTCATCAAACTCTTGGGTGTTTGGGTCATATATGTATACAAAGCAATTGCTGGCTATTTTTAAGTCAACAATTGCTAAACCAATAATTAACTGACCGCTGGTAAAACTAATAAACTGAAATTGATTAAATCTTAACTTTTTAAAAAGTGTATTACTGGGTTTACCCATTGCGCTACGAAGGTCAAAATCCATATAATTGATACTATCCACTCCATCTGGAAAAATACCAAAGTGGGCTTGTCCATGTTGATTAATCAACTCTTTTTTAGCCATGTAGAAAGCTTCCTTTAGTATCTAAAAATACAATCATTCGCTTAAAGCTTACGCATTATACCCAAACTACCTCAAGATGCAGAATTCAGCGTTTCACAGGGACTTAATATCAAGGCGTTACTTTGCGAGAATGGTAGTCCCTTTTAAGAAGTAACAACGATGAGAGTCAGTGCCTGTGAAACGCCCAAAGGGTTGGTTTAAAAGCGATTTATACGGCGTTAATGATTTTAACAATAGAACCACTATTACTTGCAATCAATGCCTTGCCTAAATCGCTTTTAATTCCAACTGAAACTTGTATATTGAGGTGGTTTGGGTATACAACCAAACCCACTCAGATCAATTTGTTTAATTTTCTCACCTTTATCACTTTGGCCGTTATACGTGATGATCAACGTATTTGCTTTTTCTTTAAATGTAAAAGTGCCAAGCCAGTCGAGCGTCACGATAGGTTGAAGTGTATAAAAACCGGTTGAATCGGTACATTGATATGAAAAGTAATGAGTCGCTTTGCCAAACGCGCCTACATCGGACGTATAAACACTAATGTTTCCTTGTTGTTTATAGTCGTCGGCCTGAGTTCCTACTACTACATACAATACACTAATCACAGTAAATAAAATAAACTGAATACCTGCCAAAATAAATATACCGACATCAACTACTTTTAAAAACCACGAACGCGGCGCATCTATATAAATTTGACGGCGGGTATGATGTATAAGAAAAAAGCCGCCCATAATCACAAGGGCTAACTTGATAGGTATTAAATACGCACTAAATAAATACATACTTTTTGCGCTATGCCATTGCAGGCCAAAGGCGGTAGGTATAAGTAAACTATCAATTAAAGGAGCTAATATCAGTAAATACGCGATAATGCGTTTTTTATCTTTAATCATTTATAAGCGTTGGTAATAAATCATGTTATTGAGTGTACAAATAAAAACAGCCAATAAAAAGCCCGCTAAGTTAAACCTTGCGGGCTTTTTATTATAACAATTAGTATAAGTAATTAATCGTCTTCAATGTTGTCTAATCCCTTAGTCCCTTCTTTAGCTTTAAGCTTATGATGTATCGCGGATTTTATAAGCATATACCCACTGATAGGCGCTGTGATCAATAAAAATATCGTGATCAACAGTTCTTTAACACTTATACCATCTTGAGTGTTGCTAAAAAACACCATAGCTCCAATGAGTACTCCAGCCATACCGAGTGTGGTCGCTTTTGTTGGGCCATGTAGACGCATAAAAAAATCAGGCATTTTAATAAGGCCAATTGAGCCTATTAAAATAAATGCGCCACCAATAAGTAATAAAATAGACACTACCCATTCACTGTACATACGTTTTCCTTATTCGATGATGTCGCCACGTAACAAATATTTACATACCGCTACGGTGCTTACAAAGCCGAGCATTGCTATCAATAGCGCTGCTTCAAAGTAAAGCCCAGTGCCCATGCTCATACCATATAAAATGATCAGTGCTATGGTATTTATATACATAGTATCAAGCGCTAAAATTCTATCTGGTACTGACGGACCAACAACCAAACGCCATAAATTGAGTAATAGCGATAGGCCAATCATTGCAAAGACGATTAAGAACACCGTTTCTAACATTGAAATATCTCCTTCAGTGGCGCTTCATAACGTTTTTTAATTGTATTGATAAGCTCTTGTTCGTCATTCAAATCTAATACATGTATTAGTAAATAACGTTGCTTTGGCTTCTCACCTTTTGGCAGTGATTCTGGAATTGGATACACTTCCGCACTTACTGTTCCCGGGGTTAGCGATACAGTGCTTGCCAAAATAGTAATAGGCATTGAGTGGCTTAAATCTAAAGGAACTTTAACAAACGCAGGACGTAATTTTTTAGTCGGCCCTAGTATCAGTAATGCCACCTGTAGATTAGCAGTAATAATGTCATATAACACAATAATTAGCTGCTTTAGGGCTAACCCTGGCTTAATGATCAGTGGCTGTGGGACACGAAATGGAAATGTCGCCAATGGAATTAAAATAGCAAAAACCGTAGCCAATACTAAGTGCCCAGCAGATACACTATTATTAAGTAACAGCCATACCACAAACAATAGACCACTACGAAAAGGCGTTGGCAACCAACTAAAACGTGATTCTAAACGCATTATGAACCTCCCCCAAGTACAGTGTTAATACCACCGGTTATATCATGTAGCTGCGTAGCAGCAGCGATCATATATTCACTCACTGGACCACCAAATATAACTAATAAAGGCGAACATATTAATAAACCGATTACCGCAATAATTTGTAGTGGCTGGGCTTTTACGCCTTCAGTTAACTCACTATCTTGGTGTTTACGTTCCCAAAACAGACTAGTCCCAGCACGTGATAATGCCACCAACAGCGCAAAACTGGCAATTAAGTAAACAGGCCAAAACAACAGTGCTTTTTCACTATCTAATGCTGTTTTTAAAATCCACACTTTACCTACAAACCCTGAAAGTGGCGGCATGCCGATCACACTCAAAGCGGCAATAATAAAACAAGCACCTAGCAATAGAGGTTGTCCTACCGCTCGCCCTGCTGCAAAACGATCTGCGACTTTTCCGCGTTGATGAGAAATTAAATCAGCGATTAAAAATAATGCCGCACACACTAACGTTGAATGTACTAGGTAATACAATAATGCAGCAGTAGCATTAATATTTTGAATTGCCACTAAAGCCACCAACGTACCAACCGATACGATCACCAAGTTAGCGGTGAGTTTACGCAAATCTTGAGCTGCAATAACACCGATTGCACCCGCAATAATTGTTGCCACAGCTAATCCCCACAACCAAGGTTGTGCCATGTGGGCAAGTTGCCCTGCTTCATCGCCAAAAATAACCGTATATACGCGTAACATTGTATACACGCCTACTTTCGTCATTATCGCAAATAACGCAGCCACTACGGGCATTGCACTAGCGTAAGTATTAGGTAACCATAAATGCAATGGCAATAACGCGCCTTTGAGTGCAAAAACAACAAGTAGTAATAAGCCACCTATCTTGGCTAGGTAGACATCATCACCTTGCAACTGAGACATTTTTTGCGCCATATCGGCAATATTTAATGTTCCCAGTACACCGTATAAAATACCAAGTGCAATCAAAAAAACACTAGAGCCAATTAGATTTAAGCTAACGTACTGAATGGCTGAACGGGTCTTATGTTTATCACCGTCATGCATCAATAATGAATATGAGGCAATTAATAGTACTTCAAAAAATACAAATAGATTAAATAAGTCACCTGTTAAGAAAGCGCCATTAACACCCAGTACAAGGAAATGTACTAATGGGTGAAAAAAGCCTCCTTTCTCGTCATCACCTACACAGCTATATAAAGTAACAACCAAGCCTAAGAGTGAAGTAAGACACACTAATAACACAGAGACTAAATCAGCAACAAGTACAATACCAAATGGCGCTTGCCAATCACCAATGGCATAAACAATGATGCCTGAATGCAACACTTCCCATAATAAGAACGCACTCACTAACGTACTTAGAAAAGCCATAAATACAGAAGCTACACGACGAATTGGAATACTTTTTCCACACGGTGGTAGCAGTAAAATAACCCCAGCCAACATAGGTAATAAAATGGGCCAAGAAGCAATGTGCTGAATCATTTGTGCTCCTTATGTTCAATTTTTCCTAAGTGACCATCAACATGATCATTGCCTAAATCTGCACGGCCACGAATTGCAAGTATCACAACAAATGCGGTCATTGCAAAACCTATTACTATTGCTGTTAATACCAGTGCTTGTGGCAGCGGATCTGCATAATCAGCACCGGTACCTAATACTACTGCTTTATTAATAGTTAAACGCCCTGACGAGAATAAAAACAAGTTCACTGCATATGAAAGCATTGTAAGCCCTAATACAACCGGAAAAGTCCGTGCTCGTAGGATCAAATAGACCCCACAAGCGACTAATACACCAACGCATGATGCGTATAACAATTCCATTAAATATTTACCTCATTTTTTGGAGTATCGGCTGTTAATTTACCTAAACTGGCGAGAATCATTAATGTCGCGCCCACAACAGTCAAATACACACCTAAATCAAATATAATGGCACTTGCCAATTCTGTTTTGCCCACAAATGGGAAGTCAAAATAATCAAACCATGTTGTTAGAAAAGGCCTATCAAATGCCCAACTACCCAATCCAGTAAACATTGCGATAGCAATACCTGAGGCGATAATTTTACGGTAATTAACATCAAAGCGTTCAGTGATCCAAATAGAGCCGTGAGCCATATATTGCAAAATAAATGCAATAGCGGTTACCAAGCCTGCGATAAATCCACCACCAGGTAAGTTATGACCACGTAAAAAGATATATGCTGACACTAATAGCGCTAATGGTAATAAGCTTTGTGAAATACTTGCTAATAATAGTGGGTGGCGCTCACGTGCCCATGGGCGACCTTCGCTATCACTTGCTGGCATAAATAAAGGTAAGTTAGTAAGTACTTTATAAATACCTAATGCAGCAATACCTAATACCGTGATTTCACCGAGCGTATCAAACCCCCTAAAATCGACAAGAATTACGTTCACTACGTTTGTACCACCACCGCCAGTTTTAGCATTAGCAATAAAAAAGTCTGATATTGACTCAAGCGGCCTTGTTAATAACGCATAACAAATACTCGCTACAACAACTCCCATTGCAGAAGCAATACTTAAATCACGTATTACACGTAATGAGCTTGATTCTTTTGGTGTACGCTGTGGTAAAAAGAACAATGCTAGCATCAGCAGAATCACCGTAACTACTTCGACTGTTAGCTGTGTTAGTGCTAAATCAGGTGCTGAGAAACGTGTAAACGCCACTGACACCATCAACCCAACAATTGACAACATTAATAAAGATACCACGCGTGAGCGATGCCAAATTACGGTGCTAATTGCACCTATAATCAACAGCCCAGCGCCAATTGCATTATGAAAATCGATCGGAGTACGCGGCGCTGTGCCTGCCAGTGCTTCCATTTCGAATAATGGCCAACCCGCGCACAATAACACCACGCCTAACATTACAACAATGTAGCGTTGTAATGAGCCATTCTCTACACTGCGTACTTTATCTCGACTCCATTTAATAATGTTATAAACAAAACGTTCAAAAGTTTTCTTGGCATTTAATGGCGGCAATGACGCCTGGAATTTAAACAAATGTTTACGCTGAATATAAATAAACACGCCACCCACTACAGCCATCGCGCTCATAAGTAATGGTAAATTAAAGCCATGCCAAATTGATAATTTAAACTCTGGTGTAGCCTCTCCAAGCACCGCTAATGACGCCGCTGATAAAATACCGTCAACCACAAAGTGTGGAAACATACCGACCAATAAACACAACACAACCAGAATTTCGATTGGTACACGCATATAACGCGGTGGTTCGTGCGGTGTTTTAGGTAAATTAATTGGGTCACCATTAAAAAACACATCGTGAATAAAGCGTGCAGAATAAGCCACAGAGAAAGCAGCCGCTAGCGTTGCTAACACAGGGATAAGCCACGACATTGAGCCTAATATCTGTTGGTGTAGCGTTTCTGCAAAAAACATTTCTTTTGACAAGAAACCATTTAATAACGGTACTCCTGCCATTGCAGCGGCTGCAACCATCGCAAGAGTGGCGGTATAAGGCATAAAACGCCACATTCCGTTGAGCCTGCGCATATCACGCGTGCCAGTTTCGTGATCGATAATACCCGTGGCCATAAATAATGACGCTTTAAAGGTCGCATGGTTAATGATATGAAATATCGCCGCGACAGTGGCAAGCTCAGTATCCAAACCAAGTAACAGTGTTATTAAACCTAAGTGACTAATCGTTGAGTACGCCAATAGCCCTTTTAAGTCATGCTTAAATAAAGCGATATAAGCACCGACTAATAACGTTGCTAAACCAGTCATAGCGACCAAGATAAACCAGGTATCAGTGCCCGCCAGTGCAGGGTAAAATCGTGCTAATAAAAAGATACCGGCCTTAACCATTGTTGCCGAATGTAAATATGCACTAACTGGCGTCGGCGCAGCCATTGCATGTGGCAGCCAAAAATGAAACGGAAACTGTGCAGATTTAGTGAAGGCGCCCAACAATACAAGTACTAATGCAAGCTCATATAAATCATGCGATTGGATCAACGCTTTGCTAGCTAAAATAACATCTAAATTATAGCTACCAACTATATCACCTAGCAATAACAAGCCACCAAGTAACGCTAAGCCACCTGCACCTGTAACGGCCAGTGCCATACGAGCACCTTTTCGCGCTTCAGATTTATGCCACCAGTAACTAATTAATAAAAATGAGCTGATACTGGTCAATTCCCAAAATAACCAGAGCTGGATGACGTTATTTGACATAACAATACCCAGCATTGCCGTCATAAACAGCATTAAATAGCTGTATAGCTTAGGCATTGAATCATTACTACTTAAGTAATAACGGGTATAAAAAATAACGAGTAAGCCAATACCTAGAATCATAAAAATGAACAGTAAGCTTAAACCATCTAAACGAAAGGCTATTTCCATGCCAAGAGCGGGGATCCACTGCGCGGTAAAGCGAATCGTCTCACCAGCCAAAACGGCGGGCGTATGATAAATCGCAATTGCTAAAGCGCACAGTGGCGCCATCATAGTAAGGCTCGTAGATTGGTTACGAGTCAATTTGCCGGTGCATGAAGAAATAACACTGCCAATTAAGGATAGCAAGGGTATCCAGAGCAAAGTCATAGTGAGAAACCTTTTAAAGTCATAAGAATATCAATACGTCGCTAGTTAATTTTAGTTGTGTACTGGTCATTGTGAATGGTTATTTATTTTTGCTTATTAAAACAATTATAGTGGGTATAGTTATACTGATCAGGGATCATTTTGTCTATAGTGAGGGCACCTACCCGCCGTTATTTTGAACAAATTTAACGTCGATTTTATATTATTTACAACTTTTATGCCTATTCGTTTTATTTATCATTTTATCTAAAAAGAAATTTTCTCTTCAAGCTGCGTGAAATAATCACCAAAACGTATCGGTTGCTCTGCTGGGTTTGCTATTTGCTTTAACCATAATTGCTGATATTGTTGCGAGAGTGGGATCTGTTGATATTGCATTATTGACCAATTTTCACTGGGTTTATACGCTTTTATTGCTGTCTGACAACTATCACTTTGTTGCCAACCAATAGGCGGCGCCACTCCATTTGCAATAAATAAGTTTGGCGCTACAAAGCCTTTTTGCTGGCATAACCATGCTTGCTTAGTTGCTGGTAAAACGTACTCATCTTCAAAACCACTGAAATGCATGAGCTCATGTAAAAATAATCCGTAGTGACTCGCTGAATTTAGGTGCATGATTCCACCACTGACGTTACCTAAACCACTGCGTGTCATCATCACAATAAAGTCAAATCCAGTTGGCCATACTTTATTATTAACAAGCGGCCGCCAATCGCATCGTGCTGCATGCTCTGGATGTTGTTGACAGTTTATTGAGTCCCCTAAGTAAATGGGTTTACTAAAACAAAAGCTTCCTGCTCTTGGTTGAGGTTCTATTTGATAGCGGGTTTTAAATATATTGAGTTGTGCTAAGCCTTGGCGATGATCTGTCATCATCAGCACATTAAACTCACAATGCGATTGTGCTTGTTGCTGTGCAAAAGATAATAAAAAACCCTCATGGCTTGCAAAGCGTTGATCAATACTCGCTGGCGCCGCACTATATTGTAATTTTAATTGCTCTGCTGCATCGCTTTCAGGCAACAACTGCAGCTGTGATAATGCGGTTAAATCGTCCCAACGCTCTAATTTCAGCAATAACGCACTGAGTTTACGGCGTTTATCAGCATTTTGTTGGGCAGCGCTCGCTCGCCAAAAAGGTAAGGCAGATTGCCCCTTACCATTTTTTAATAAGCGTAATGCCCAAACAAACTGTGCATCAGCTTCACCGCTCAAAGCTAATAAATATAATGTAGGATCGGGCAAAGAACTCAACAGGGATTTAAAATCATCAGCAAAGCGGTAATAGTTTATAAAAATCGAAGTCGGGGTATGTTTTACATGCCAAAAAGCAAGAGCGTGATGCTGATTCACCGAGCTAGGTAACCCTCCTAAGCTCAGTATAACAACAACGCTGATTAGCCATTTAACTAGCGTTATCACCAGCCATTAACTCAAGCTCTAAACGTGCATATTTATATTCAACAAATTCATGGACATTAGTTGCAAGCGTTAACCTAAAAAAGTCTGCTGCTTGATAATTAAGCCCTTCTGCTTGATACATTTTTGCAAGATAAAAATAAGCCTCACATAAACGTTGAGCATATTCTTGCTCTGACTTTACACCTTCGCTGATGGTTGCCAAAAAAGAATGTTCGCTCATATCACCTAAATACAATGAAATTAGCCCATATGCCCACTGGCTATCGTCTAGTCCTTGTGCATTTGCTTTTAGATTTGCAAGAGCTTTTATTGGTTCATCATCAGCTTGCGCAAGGTAAAGCCATAAAACACGATATGGGTCACTTGGTGCACGGGCTAAAAACTCAGACAGATCAGCCGATGCTAATACAGGTCTGTTTCCATAATAGAGCGCAATACCACGATTCAAATATGCATATTCATGCTGTTCATTGAGCTCTAGTGCAGAATCAAAAAGTTCGTAAGCTTTTTCATATTGCTGCATCAAGGTGTGGTGAATACCTAAAAAGTTATACACCTCAGCCAAGTTGGGCTTTAATTGTACAGCGCGATTAAAATCAATACGTGCCAGCGTCGGCATCCCTAAGCTATCGAATAATACTCCACGGTCGTAATATAACTTAGCTTGTTGTTCTGGCTCTAAATCAGTACGATTTAATAGCTCTGAGTAACGCGCTATCGCTATTTCACTACGAAAATCAGACGCTAAAGGAGCTGTAAAAGGGACGTTTACAATTGGCGTTGGTTCAGCTTGAGACGTTGACTGACAAGCGCTTAAAGACAAAACAGCAAACGATGCTAAAGCGATGTGTTTAAGTATCATTAAAATCCTTAATACCTAGATAAGTAGCAAACAGATAAGACAAGTGCTATCCAAAGAGGTTTCATTAAAGCATAAAAAAAGAGGCTATACAGCCCCTTTTTTATGCTATCCAGAGAATATCTGGATTAAATATCAACAATTAAGCGTCAGTAGGTGCGTCAGCTGCAGGTGCTGCTGATTCCATTGCTTCTTTGATACTTAGACGTACGCGACCTTGGCGATCTACTTCTAGTACTTTAACTTTAACTTCTTGACCCTCAGAAAGGTGATCAGCAACGTTATTTACGCGCTCAGTACTAATTTGAGAAATATGTACTAGACCATCTTTACCAGGAAGAATGTTTACGAACGCACCGAAATCAACGATACGTACAACTTTACCTTCGTAGATAGTACCTACTTCAAGCTCAGCTGTTAATTGCTCAATGCGGCTAATTGCATTTGCTGCGCTTTCGCCGTCAGTTGCTGCAATTTTGATTGTGCCATCATCACCGATTTCAATCGTAGTACCTGTTTCTTCAGTAAGTTGACGAATAGTTGCGCCGCCTTTACCGATAACTTCAGCAATTTTCTTCTGTGGTATCTTCATTGTGTAGATACGTGGAGCAAACATTGAAAGTTCTTCAGACGGTGCAGATATTGCTTCGTCCATCACACCTAGAATGTGTAAACGTGCAGCTTTTGCTTGTTTAAGCGCAATTTGCATGATTTCTTGTGTGATACCTTCAATTTTGATATCCATCTGTAGTGCAGTGATACCAGCAGCAGTACCCGCCACTTTAAAGTCCATGTCACCTAAGTGATCTTCATCACCTAAGATGTCAGAAAGAACAACGAACTTCTCATCTTCTTTAACTAGGCCCATCGCGATACCCGCAACAGAAGCTTTGATTGGTACACCTGCATTCATAAGTGCAAGTGAAGTACCACATACAGAGGCCATTGAAGATGAACCATTTGATTCAGTGATCTCAGATACAACACGGATTGAGTAAGGGAACTCTGTCAATGTTGGCATTACAGCTGCAATACCACGCTTAGCTAGGTTACCATGGCCGATTTCGCGACGCTTAGGAGAACCAACAAAACCAGTTTCACCTACGCAGAACGGAGGGAAGTTGTAGTTAAGCATAAAGTGGTTTTTGTGCGTGCCAGTTAAATCATCGATTAACTGTGAATCACGCTCTGTACCAAGTGTAGCTGTAACAAGTGCTTGAGTTTCACCGCGCGTAAAGATTGCAGAGCCGTGAGTACGTGGCAATACGCCAGTCATTACATCTAGTGCACGGATCATATCTGGTTCACGACCATCAATACGTTTCTCGCCAGAAGCGATACGGCCACGAACGATTTTCTTCTCTAATGAACCGAATACTTTGCCAACTTCTTGCTTGTCTAGAGACTCGCCTTCAGCAAGTTCAGCTGTTAATACTGCAACAACTTCATCTTTAGCTACGCCAAGTGCTTCTTTACGAGCAACTTTATCAGTGATGCGGTAAGCTTCGCCTACTTTCTCAGCTGCAATAGCGGCTACTTTATCTTCAAGCGCTACGTTTTTCGCAGGTGCAGTCCAATCCCATGTAGGCTTACCTGCTTGTGCTTTAAACTCTTCAATTGCAGTAATGATCGCTTGAGATTGCTCATGACCATATACAACAGCACCAAGCATTACGTCTTCTGCAAGTACGTTAGCTTCTGACTCAACCATAAGTACCGCTTTATCAGTACCTGCTACCACTAAATCAAGTTGGCTTTCTTCAAGCTCTTTTAATGTAGGGTTAAGTACATATTCACCGTTGATATAACCAACGCGAGCAGCACCAATTGGACCACTGAATGGGATACCTGAAATAGCTAACGCCGCTGAAGTACCAATCATCGCAACCATATCAGGTTGGATTTCAGGGTTAACAGAAACAACAGTAGCAATAACTTGTACTTCGTTTACGAAACCGCTTGGGAAAAGTGGACGAATTGGACGGTCAATAAGACGTGCAATAAGTGTTTCACCGTCGTTAGGACGACCTTCACGCTTTAAGAAACCACCAGGGATACGACCAGCAGCGTACATACGCTCTTGGTAGTTAACTGTTAGCGGGAAAAAGTCTTGGCCAGGTTGCGCTTCACGCTTACCAACAACAGTTACTAAAACTGATGTATCACCAATGCTTGCTAGTACTGCGCCGTCAGCTTGACGTGCGATAGCACCTGTTTCGATGGTCACTGTGTGCTGACCTAGTTGGAATTCTTTAATAATTGCTTGCACTTAAAATGTTCCTTAAATGTGTTCTAATAAGTTGTCATCAAAGTACCAATTACAGTACATAATTGTATTCAGTTGGAAATCAATTAAGTACTACAATTGGCAATGATGCGAATAAGCGTAGACAAACCTTTTTATCTACGCGCGTAGTATATACCAAAGCCACATAAAAATGCGAGTCTAGCGACTAGATAATACAGACTCTTGATGTCACTTTACTTACACGTATAGTCCAGAAGTTATGATGGGGATTTCAACTTACTTTTCAAGCGTTTTAGGATAAAAGCAGCAAAATATTTGACAAATTTTAGGCACAAAAAAAGGAGCTAAAAAGCTCCTTTCTATGTAATCTAGTTCTTAGCGACGTAGGCCAAGTTCTTGGATTAACGCAGTATAACGTGCAATGTCTTTACCTTTAAGGTAATCAAGCAGTTTACGGCGGGTGCTTACTTTACGAAGCAGACCACGACGTGAGTGGAAGTCATGCTTGTGATCAGCAAAGTGACCTTGAAGCTTGTTGATATCAAAAGTTAAAAGTGCAACTTGTACTTCAGGTGAACCAGTGTCGCCTTCAGCGCGTGCGAATTTTGCAATGATATCGATCTTTTCTTGATTACTTAGTGACATAATAACTCCAAAAATAAAATTTAAAAGGTGTCTTAGCCGATCACTAATTCAGCCAAAACGATTAAGCGGGCGTATTCTACCAAGTATGGGGATAACTACAAGTTAATTATCCCCATCTATGGCTAATAGCCAGCTTTAAATAACAACTTTAGCTATTCAGGTTTTACGTAATCATCTTGCTGACTGGCAAGTCCACGCTTCACTTTTAAGTGACCATTAGCATTCGCTTCGCCTGTACCGATGAAAACACCATCAGCCAATACCTTAATTGAACCATCAGGTAACGCTATTGGTAATTCGACCGCCTGCCCGTGACTAAACACAGAGCCTTGCGCTTTCGTTATTTCAACAACCGGTAAATCAACTAACGCAGTATCAATTGGTAATAGCAACGCATCTAAATAAGTTGAAAGAACAATTTCTTCACTTTTCGCTTTTGCAAGTAGCGCTTCAACTTCATCCAAGGAGACCATTTTATCTGCCGGGTACTGACCAACAGCGGTTCTGTGTAGCATAATAACATGTGCGCCACAGCCTAAATTTTCACCTAGATCGTCTACGATGGTACGAATATACGTCCCTTTTGAGACGTGGGCCGTCATTTGAATTTCATTGCGCTGTTCATCAAATTCATCGAACGTTAAGCTAAACACATTTATTTTTCTGCATTTACGAGGTACTTCAATCCCTTCGCGCGCATACTTATATAAAGGTCGCCCTTGATACTTAAGTGCTGAGTACATTGACGGGTATTGATCAGACTCGCCAACAAATGCGGCAATTTCTTTTATCAGTTGCTCACGCGTCACATTGACATCTTTGGTACTGACAATTTCACCATCAGAATCAGACGTTGTAGTACGCTCGCCTAATTTGGCGCGCACAACATAGGTTTTGTCAGTATCAAGTAAAAACTGCGTGAACTTGGTAGCCTCACCAAAGCAGATCGGCAGCATACCCGTTGCAAGCGGGTCAAGAGCACCTGTGTGCCCCGCTTTTTGTGCAAAATAAGCACCCTTAGCTTGCTGTAATGCTTTATTTGATGAAATACCGTGTGGTTTGTTTAACAACAAAATACCGTCAACAGGACGGCCTTTACTGCGCTTTGCCATCTGTATTTGTGCCTTCTTCGCTATCTGTTTCGTCATCTACTTGATTAACGTCATCAACGCTATCAGCTTCGTCATCTACATGCTTAGCATTGTCTTCACGAATGATTGAATCCACTAAGTTAGAAATGCGCATGCCTTCCATCAGTGAGTTATCAACTACAAACTTCAGCTCCGGCATAATACGGGCGCGAATACGTTTACCCAATAATGAGCGGATGTATCCTGTTGCTTCGTTTAATACGTTAGCACTTTGCTTCGCTGCATTTTCATCTTCTATATTAAAAACAGTAATGAATACTTTAGCGTAAGACAAGTCGCGTGATACTTCTACAGCAGACACTGTCACCATGCCTAAGCGTGGATCTTTTATTTCACGTTGCAATATAACAGCAATTTCTTTTTGAATTTGCTGAGCAACACGATCAGTACGAGAAAATTCTCTCATTATACTTTACTCTAAAATTATAACTCATTGAGAAATATAAATAAGTTATTTAAATAATGGATACACAAATGGGGGCTAAGCCCCCATTTATAATCTTAGCTTACGAGCAATTAAAGAGTACGTTGTACTTCAACTGTCTCGAATACTTCGATTTGGTCACCAACGCGAACGTCGTTGTAGTTCTTAACGCCGATACCACATTCCATGCCGTTACGAACATCAGCAACATCGTCTTTAAAGCGACGCAGTGACTCAAGCTCACCTTCGTAGATAACCACGTTTTCACGTAATACACGAATTGGCGCGCTACGCTTAATCGTACCTTCAGTAACCATACAACCAGCGATAGCGCCAATTTTTGGTGACTTAAATACGTCACGTACTTGAGCAAGACCAATGATCTCTTGCTTGAACTCAGGTGCTAACATGCCAGACATGGCTTGTTTAACTTCGTCAATCAAGCTGTAGATTACACTGTAATAACGTAAATCTAAGTTTTCAGTCTCAATCACTTTACGAGCAGATGCATCAGCACGAACGTTAAAGCCAACCACGATTGCGTTAGATGCTGCAGCAAGTGTTGCATCTGTCTCAGTGATACCACCAACACCAGAACCAACAATCTTCACTTTAACTTCATCTGTTGACAATCTAGTCAATGAATCAGAAATCGCTTCGATAGAACCCTGAACGTCTGCTTTAAGTACTACATTAACTTCAGACACATCGCCTTCAGTCATGTTAGTAAACATGTTTTCAAGCTTCGCTTTTTGCTGACGCGCTAACTTAACATCACGGAATTTACCTTGACGGTAAAGTGCAACTTCACGCGCTTTACGCTCATCTTTAACAACAGTTGCTTCATCACCAGCAGCTGGAATGCCTGATAAACCTAGGATTTCAACTGGGATAGAAGGACCTGCAGAGCGAATGTCTTTACCGTTCTCATCGCGCATTGCACGAACACGACCATACTCAAGACCACATAATACAATGTCACCTTGATTAAGCGTACCTGATTGAACAAGTACAGATGCAACTGGACCACGGCCTTTATCAAGACGAGATTCAATAACAACACCAGCCGCCATACCAACACTTGGGGCTGTAAGCTCAAGTAGTTCAGATTGGTTTAATACCGCTTCTAGAAGCTCATCAATACCTAAACCAGTTTTAGCAGAAATATGCACGTACTGTGTATCACCGCCCCACTCTTCAGGAATAACGTCTAGTTGAGCAAGCTCATTCTTAACGCGATCTGGGTCTACGCCTTCTTTATCCATTTTGTTAACAGCAATGATTAAAGGAACGCCAGCTGCACGCGCATGCTGTACTGCTTCTTTAGTCTGTGGCATTACACCATCATCTGCTGCTACCACTAGGATTACAATATCAGTCGCTTTAGCACCACGAGCACGCATTGATGTAAACGCCGCGTGACCTGGAGTATCTAAGAACGTGATCATGTTGCCATTAACATCAACATGATAAGCACCAATATGCTGTGTGATACCACCCGCTTCACCTGATGCCACTTTCGCTGAGCGAATGTAATCAAGTGTTGATGTTTTACCATGGTCAACGTGACCCATTACAGTTACTACTGGAGCACGAGGCTCAGACTTACCATCTTCATGGCGGTCATTTAGTACTGTTTGCTCTAATTCATTTTCTTTAACAATGATAACCTTGTGACCCATTTCTTCTGCAACTAACTGTGCAGCTTCTTGGTCAATCACTTGGTTAATAGTAACCATGTCACCCATTTTCATCATTGTTTTAACAACTTCAGCGCCTTTAACTGCCATGCGTGATGCAAGCTCAGCGACTGTAATTGTTTCACTAATACGCACTTCGTTTTTAACATCAACAGTTGGTTTTTGGAAACCGTGCTGTAATGATGCTGGTGCTTTTAGCTTACCTTTTTTGCCTCTCGAAGGAGAAAACTTCTCTTTCGCTGGGGCTTTTTTCTTTTTCTTCGCACGGCGTGTACCTTGCTCATCACGAGCATCGGCAACATCTTCTGCTTCACGTGCGTAAGTTGAAGTCGTAAGATGGTGATCCGCTGTCTCTTCGCGTTTCTTACGTTCTTCTTCTTCTTTCTTCCAGCGTGCTGAGTTTTCTTCAGCTAGCTTTCTTGCTTCTTCTGCTTGACGTTTCGCTTCTTCTTCAGCTTTCTTCAATGCGGCCTCTTCTGCTTCTTTTTGCAGACGCTCAGCTTCAACGCGATCTTTCTCTGACTTAGCGCTTTGCTCTGGGGTCATCTGCTTCTGTTTTGCTGCACGTTCAGCATCTGCTTTACGTTTAGCTTCCTCTTTTGCTTTACGGTCAGCCTCTTCTTTGGCTTTACGCTCTGCATCTTGTTTTGCTTTAAGCTCAGCAGCTTCTTGCGCTGCCTTTTGCTCAACTTCACGACGAGCGGCTTCTTCAGCTGCTATACGTGCTTGTTCTTGCTCTTGCTCAATAGCGCTTTTCTTCACGTAAGTACGGGTTTTGCGAACCTCAACCTGTACAGACTTTGCTTGACCTGTAGAGCCAGTTACACTCAGTGTGCTTTTGCTCTTACGTTGTAAAGTCATACGTGCAGGGCCATCTGAGCCTGTGCCGCCATGTTGCTTGCTTAAGTGATCAAGTAACGTTGCTTTTTCAGCTTCAGTTACATTATCACCTGCTTGCTTAGTGATACCGGCTTGCGATAGTTGTTGAAGTAATTTATCAACAGTTGTACCAATATCCCCGGCTAGTTTTTCAACATTTACTTCTGCCATAGTCTCTAATACCTCCGTTAATAAATTACTCGTCTGCGAACCAACAAATATTACGTGCAGCCATAATTAGCTCACCCGCTTTCTCAGAAGAAAGCTCTGTAATATCTACTAATTCGTCAATACCTTGCTCTGCTAAATCTTCTAACGTAACAACCCCTTTGCTTGCCATAACAAACGCTAGGTGACGTTCTAACCCTTCAAGTGCTAATAAATCTTCAGCAGGCTCTGCACCTTCAAGGCTTTCTTCTGTTTTCAATGCTTTCGTTGTTAATGCATCTTTTGCACGCGAACGAAGTAAATCAACCATTTCTTCATCTAAACCATCAATTTCTAAAAACTCAGCAGCTGGTACATAGGCTACTTCTTCAAGTGTTGAGAAACCTTCATTAATAAGCAATGACGCAAAATCATCATCGATATCAAGGTTTTGTGTAAATAAGTTAATTAGCTTGTCTGACTCAGCTTCGTTCTTAGTACGCATGTCTTCAACTGTCATTACGTTTAATTCCCAACCAGTTAACTGGCTAGCAAGACGAACGTTTTGACCGTTACGACCAATTGCTTGTGCTAGGTTATCAGCTTCAACAGCGATATCCATAGAATGCGTATCTTCATCCATTACGATAGATGCAACTTCAGCCGGTGACATTGCATTGATAACAAACTGTGCTGGATTATCGTCATATAGTACGATATCAACACGTTCACCACCAAGCTCTGTAGACACAGCTTGTACACGTGCGCCACGCATACCAACACACGCACCAATTGGATCAATACGTTTGTCGTTAGATTTTACAGCGATTTTAGCACGTGAACCTGGATCACGTGCAGCGGCACGTAATTCAATCATCTCTTCGCCAATTTCTGGCACCTCAATGCGGAACAACTCCATCAGCATTTCAGGCTTAGAGCGCGTTACAAATAACTGTGCGCCGCGTGCTTCTGGTTTTACTTCGTAAAGTAGACCACGAATACGATCGCCTGGACGGAAGTTTTCACGAGGTAACATGTCATCACGGTAAATTACCGCTTCTGCATTATTACCTAAATCAAGCACGATTGCATCACGCGTTGCTTTTTTTACAACACCCGTTACTAACTCGCCTTCTTGATCTTTATATGCTTCAACTACTAATGCGCGTTCAGCTTCACGTACTTTTTGTACGATTACCTGTTTGGCCATTTGTGTTGTGATTCGGTCAAACTTGATTGATTCAATTTGCTCTTCAACAAAGTCACCCATTTGTAGATTTTCATCTTCAACTTGTGCAGCTTCTAATGTAATTTCGCTGTATGGGTTTTCAAGTGAACCATCTTCAAGTACTGGAGCAATCTGCCAACGACGAAATGTGTCGTAGTCACCCGTTTTACGGTCAATTGCTACACGAACTTCAATTTCGCCAATATGTTTTTTCTTAGTCGCTGTCGCTAATGCGAACTCTAACGCTTCGAAAATCTTTTCTTTTGGAACCGCTTTCTCATTGGAAACGGCTTCAGCAACCAATAATATCTCTTTTGCCATGGGTAATGCCTCGCTTGCCCTATTCCTTCGCACTCGTATTAAAACTTTGCGATGATGTTCGCACGTTCAACGTTGCTCAGCATGATTAGATGCTCAGCACCATCACTTGATAGTGTGATCATATCACTGCTAACTGATACTAAGTCGCCTTTAAAATTACGACGACCATCCTGTGGAAGTTTAGTACGTACGCGTACTTCCTCTCCTTGCGCCTTCTCGTAATGGTCTTGTTTGAATAATAGACGATCAACACCCGGAGACGACACTTCCAAATCATATTCGTTTGTAATTGGGTCTTCGACGTCTAAAATTGCGCTAATTTGACGACTTGCGTCAGCACAATTATCGACTGAAATCCCCGCTTCATGATCAATGTAGACTCTAAGCGTAGAATGGCGACCGGCTTGCACAAACTCAAGACCATGTAATTCAAAGCCTAACATCTCTACTGACGGTGAAAGCATGGTTAATAAATCTTGCTCAAGTTTTGTCACGAAAATCCTCCATACAAACAAAAAAAGGGCTTATAGCCCTAAAATACTTAACTTATTCCTTGGTATAAAACCAAGTGGTGCAGATACAACAACGCCCCGAACCAAGCGGGGCGTCACACCTAAAGCATAAAACTGTGTGGCCATGGGCCAAGCTTGGTTGCGGGTAGCTAAAGGCCACCTGAATAAGCACAACTGCTTAAACGCAAAACGCGCATTACATAGAATGCGCGATTTCAAATCAGTAACAAAAAATCGCTACTCAAAGTTGTGGTTGCGGGAGCCGGATTTGAACCGACGACCTTCGGGTTATGAGCCCGACGAGCTACCAGACTGCTCCATCCCGCGACAACTAGCATCAAGTGTCCTTGATACATATTTAGCAAAAGTAAGCTAAGCTAAACAATAGCGCCTATTATAAAGAGGGTTGCTGTAATTAGCAACCAAAAACTAGTAAAGAAAACACAATCGAAATCCATGGGATAAACACTCACGATAAACAACAATTATTGCATAGCATTGCAATAATCAAACCCAGTATCGTATCTCTCAATAAACAATTAAAAAGCAAATATCATCACAGCGTTGAGCAATATATATGACGAACCAATTGATGCCGTGTGATTACTGTAAGCTAATCATTTCAGAATGAAGTCTATCGATCTGACGCTGCTCTACGTCTATTAATGTATGATACTTAGATGTTACCGCCTCCATCCTTCTGGATAATGAATCATCATAAGTCGCATCCGTGATATTCGTTGGCTGTTCACTTACCTCATCCTCAAGCGCTGATATTTGCTGGTTCATGTTGATTTGATATGTATTTATTTTTGCCTGATGCCTTTGCATCTCTCGCTTAATTGTCTGTAAACGAATAAATGAATCTATACCTTTACTCTGTGGCGTTTGTGTACTTTTAACATCACTGTTTTGGTTTTCTTTTAAATGTTTTTTTTCACTGACTAAACGATCAATGTCATGCTGTTCACGTTCAATTAACACAGTAAATCGTTGTGAAGCGTTAGTCATTTGATTTGCTATTGCAATATCCTTTTTTGCACCCGATAAGTTATTAAGCTGCGCATCAGATTGATTTACTAACGCTGCAATTATTTTATTCATTTTAACGCTAAGTGTATCGATCTTATCTTGATGTTGTTGGATCTGCGCGTCAATCTGTTTCAAACGAATATAGCTATCAATATCAGACTCCCCCGTTGCCTCCAGTATAACTTTTGGTGTAGGTACGCTTTTTTGTTCTTTTACAACAATAAACTCAGCATTTTCCCCGCATGGAAATTGACTAAATTCCACGACCCCTTTGTTCTCACATTTATAAACGTTGGCATGTAAAGGCCCCACGTAACAAAGGGTAATCAGGCAAGATAAAGCAATTTTTAATATTTCACTATGGTACTGACGATTAATCACAGATTACATTCCTTTGTTTGAATTTCTTTTTATACCACATTTATATACAAACAACCCCAAGATGCAAACTTCAGCGTTTCACAGGGGGTTAATACCAATCTGCGTAGATATTGGGGCGATTTAATCGCGGCGCGAAGTTTGTAACCTAGCGGGCTAAGTAAAAACCGAGCAACAAAGACAAGGAAGAACGCTTTGGCTTTGGCCAGCACGCCTTACATAATGAGATCCAATTTTAGAGGTCAATCGTATAAAAGTGTTTTAGGTTAAGTTTATGGCATATAAAATATTACGATTTATTTTTGGCGACCAGCTCAATGCAAATCACACTTGGTATAAAGAAGAAAACCAAGCGCAATACCTTTATGTCATTGCTGAATTAAAACAAGAGACTAATTATGTAAAGCATCATATACAAAAAGTCGCAGCATTTTTTTCAGCTATGGAAAACTTTGCCAGTGCCCTTAAAAAATCACAATTAAATGTGTTGCATTTAACCCTTGATGACACCCAACATGATGAGTCCATTACAACTCTTTTAAAGCGTTTAGCTGAGCAATACCAATGCCAGGAAATCCAGTATCAGTATCCAGATGAATATCGGCTATATCAGCAAATGCAGCAGTTAGAATCACACATATCTTTGAAAGTAAGCGCCTGTGATAGCGAACATTTTCTATTACCTTACAGTGATATTAACGCCCACTTTAAAAAAGATAAACATGCGAAAATGGAGTTCTTTTACCGCATGATGCGCAAACGCTTTAATATCTTAATGAAAGATGGCGCACCACAAGGCGGACAATGGAACTTTGATCAAGACAATCGTAATAAATTAAAGAAAGCCGACTTAGCAACAATCCCTGAACCTAAAGTATTCTGTAATGATATTGAAATTATTTTACGGCGAATTAATAATCATAAAATAAGTACACTAGGTCATTGCTCTTCAACTCTTTTATGGCCTACGAGTCGCAATCAAGCAAAACAACTACTAGATTACTTTTGCACCCACCTTTTACCTCATTTTGGTCAGTTTCAAGATGCCATGACGTGTCAAACATCACACAAATGGAGCCTTTATCACAGTCGTATCGCTTTTGCCCTTAACACAAAAATGTTGCATCCAATGCACGTTATTAACCAAGTGTTGAGTGAATTTGATAAGCGAAAAAATGAAATTAACTTGGCGCAAGTTGAGGGGTTTATTAGGCAGATTTTAGGTTGGCGAGAATACGTAAGGGGTGTTTATTGGCAAAATATGCCAGACTACGCGACTAAAAACGAACTAAATGCAAGACGGGCATTGCCCGATTATTTTTGGCACGGTAACACAAAAATGAACTGCATGAAGCAGGCAATCGATCAAAGTTTAGACACGGCATATGCGCATCACATTCAACGATTGATGATCACAGGCAACTTCTGCTTATTGACCGGCATCAAGCCTGATGACGTAGATAACTGGTATTTAGGAATTTATATCGACGCCATTGAATGGGTAGAAATGCCTAACACACGAGGAATGAGCCAGTTTGCTGATGGTGGGCTAATTGCAACAAAACCGTATGCTTCGAGCGGAAACTACATAAACAAAATGAGTGATTACTGTAAAGGTTGTCATTATAACGTCAAACAAAAAAGTGAAGAAACGGCCTGCCCGTTTAATAGTTTATATTGGCTATTTATGCATACCCACGAAGCCCGCTTATCGCGTAACCCACGCATAGGTATGGTCTATAAAAATTGGCAAAAGCAAAACGAAACTCAACAATCGGCAACTTTAAAAAGAGCGCAGTGGTGCTTAACTAATATAGAAAAACTCTAGGGCCTGTTGACCTTTGTGGATTGAAACTTATTCAATCTAGGGGCGATTTAATCGCGGCGCGAGGTTTGTAATCGAGCGGGCTAAGTAAAAACCGAGCAAAGCTTGTGCGTCCTGCTCACGCCCCTTACCTACATCCGTGTACCCCTAGGAAGAACCCTTTGGGCAGCGCATGTTTGGCATTTATACTGCGTTATCGCCTATGGGGAATAACCACACATCATTGACTCTGCCTTGCCTAAAAACCAAACACACTGCTGCAAATTCAACCTCGAAAGATAAACAGGCCTAGCACCAAAGTATCAAAATAGGTAATGTTGTTAATTTAATGTTTAATTAATTTGTCATTATAGTGTAACTACTCTACTTTTTAATATTAGTAATTACTTCACAACACTATGAGAACACGATGAAAAAACAGCTTTTAACAGCACTATTACTTTTAAGTACTAGCCAAGCTCAAGCGTTTAGCCAAGAAACACATAAGCGCATTGTTATTGATGCCGTAAATTATATGCAGCAGCACCCAAGTAGCACGGAATTTTTGGCGTTGAGTCGCTATGCTCAGCAAAATAATATGACCATAACACAACTAGCTGACGTACTCGGTCAAGCCGCCTATGATGTAGATGACTTTGAAGATACGTTTTTTTGTGGCGCAGTCACAGGTTCATGCGTACAAGCTCCTGTCTGGGGAGCAGCTGAAAGTATTGTTAAATACACAAGCTATTGGCACTTTCAAAATCATACACAAGGTGCAGATCAACATGGTAACGACTTTGGCGGCTATAATTACCAAAAGCTGACTGTATGGGGCACTGTTGATAACCTAGCATCAGCGTGGTTAAAAGGTGACTACCTTGACGATGGAAAAGGAGGCGAGACAGGTTGGTTTAATGCTGATTCGTCAAAATATAATAGCTATGGTGTGACTGAAGCCAATTATAGAATCGACAGCGATTCTACCTATAGCATGTACGATGATTTTGAAGAAATGCCATTTCAACCCATTGATAACTTAGGTCAATATTGGTATCAAAGTTATTTACAAAGCGGGAACCCGCAAGTATTAGGTTTTGTTTTCCATACCACTGATTTACTGCAACCACACCATACCTGGACAACATCAGATCTAAATCATTCAAGCTGGGAAAGTTGGGTAAAAGACTACTACGATCAAGAAAAACTGAATGACACTGCTTTGATCACACAAGCAATGCAAACATTTTCAGCACTGGATATTAACAGCCAAGATGTTCGACCTTTACTAACACAAGGAGGAGCATTTTCTTATTCCCAAGGCGGTATTGTACTTAATTCAAAAGATCACTACGACCGTTTAGATACAGCAAAACAGGTTATTCCCCATGCTATTGCAATGGTCGTACATTTACTTAATCATGCGATGGTAGCTCGCCAATGAAAGGATTGACTACAATCTTGTTGTTACTATTAGGGGTGCTTTATAGCCCCTTAACAGTGGCATCATTTAACCAATATACTAATGCGGAAGTTCGCTTTATGCATCAAGTATATAAACAACATAATACGAACATTAGCATCAAAGAGGTTCGTACCCGCGTATTTGAGAACCAATTTTTACTACAGCAAGCTGAACAAAACATGCCTGAACTGATAGCACGTCAATCAGAGGTTGGCTTTAGTACGCAATATCATGTTGAGCGCTATTTAATGAACATATTTAACTCTCAACTGAGTTTATCTGGGCATAATATAAAAACGGTTAATTTTACGCAATACACTACCCAATGGCTTATTCAAGTATTAGCTAACTACCCAGCAGATGGTAAATATACTGCCGAACAAGTAATTAAATTACAGCGAACTAGTTTAAATAAACTGTTTGTAAACCCTATTACTCTTTATGATTTTATTACACCGCTATCTATGCAAGTACGCTTTAGACTACACCAAGGTGATAGTAATTTATTTAGAAGTGAAGTGCTTAAAAAGCGGCAATTTAATGCTGCTCTTTTAGCTGCAACACCACTACTTTTAAAAAAAGGGATAAATATTGACCACTTGCAGGAATTAGCTAAAGGCGAAATTTTACGCCCTTCAATTCAAAGCTGGCTAGGTATTAAAAACATGATGCACGTACAAAGCCCTATTCTTGATAGCCTTGAGCAGCAAATATCTGACGAAGAAATTAAAATTTACTACCAAGCAAATAAAAAAAGATTTAAATATCTAAATAACGTTACTGCTTACGGAGTTGAATTTACAAGCCGAGAAGATGCGATTAAATTTAGAAAAGCGGTACATAACAGCTCATTCACTCAGGCATTAACATCTTTTAAGCAGCATGATATTTATGCTCAGTATCAAAATATGCTAACCCGTAAAAATAAAAGTAATTGGGTCATACAGTTGGCTTTTACACAAAAAGAAGATGAACTATCCCACGTGATTCGATCACCTGACGGTTTATGGGTGGTAATAATGAGCAATAACCACCACTATAAATATTTTACCTCGGCAGACGAAACCGTTATATACCAAGCTAAAAAAGCCATTGCAATACAAAAAGCAAAGCACAGTTATCAACAAAACTGGCTAGCTTGGCAACAACAAAATGCAATACTGTTATGAACAAAAAAATTATTTTTATTATTAGTGGCATTATTTGCTTAATTTTTTTAGCCGTGAATTTTTTCTCAGAGCATAAATATATCAATGATGTTACTGTATCGACACCACATATAACCCCGTCACTACCCATCACAAATATCAGTTTTGATTCAAAAGCACCAAGCAAAAACCAAACAGTTGTAAATTCCACTAGCAAAAGCCATATGGCAGTAAATACTATCAATAGCCGTCAGTCACAAACGCCTATAACAACACCTCATTATATACCCAATATAACAAAGAAAACCGTCAACGCAGCCAATTTTGAAGGTGACATATTAGATCATCAAGCTTACTTAGACTTTCATAACGAACAGCAAACACGGCTTGAACAACGTTTTGTTATTGCAGCAAAAGAAAAAATAGTAAAGCTAGAAAACCTACTTGAAAAAGGACGTCAACATGGACTCCCGCAAACGCAGTTACAAGAGGCTATTGATAAAATAGCCGTTCTAAAAAATATGCAAGCCAAGTTAGAAAGCAAAGGTAGCAACTGACCTAATACCCTTAAGTGCGCGCGGAGGTGAGCTTTACGCACAGAAAACAAAAAACCGCCTCAAAAGAGGCGGCTAAAAATAACATTAAATCAGGGGAAAAATAATATCAAAGGGCTGGTTATTTACCTTCTAGCAGGTTGCCACTGCCAATTTCAATCTTACGTGGCTTAAGAGCTTCAGGGATTTCACGCTGTAAGTCGATACTTAACAAACCATTAGCTAAGTCCGCACCGAGCACTTTTACATGATCACCCAATTGGAATTTACGCTCAAAGTTACGCTCAGCAATGCCTTGATGAATAAACTTGCGCTGTACGCTCTCATCTTTATTGTCTTTAATGCCTGCAACTTTTAAAGTGTTGTTTTCTGACTCAATAGTCAGCTCATTATCACTAAAACCAGCAACGGCCATAGTAATACGATATTTGTCTTCATCGAGTGCCTCAATATTGTACGGAGGGAAACTTGGCTGCTTATCAGTACGAGCTGCCGCATCCATTAAAGATGCTAAATGATCAAAGCCGATGAATGAACGATAAAGTGGTGATAAATCTACTGTACGCATAATAATATCCTCATATTTAAGCGATATTTTGCAAGTGCTTTTCCATTGAACAAGCACAGGCAAAGTTTAATTAATAATATAAATTTCAATTACTTCTGTTTAATTGGGACCCATCAGGCGTCCTCACTAAACTATATATGGACGGCAAAATTGTTTTCAAGATTATTTTGAAAAAATATTTTATTTTTTCAAAACTACTTTTGCCTACTCAAATTAATAAGGGTGCGATGTTTACTTTTCAAGGTTAAAATAAACTGAAAAATTAATCACAGAGATAAATATGAAAAAAGTAAAAAGCTTGATGATCAACATAATCATCATTGCTGTGGTCTTTTTTGCAGTTACAGCATATCAGCAGCGCAATTTACTCGCGACAAGCAACAGCCCTGCCCCGTATTTTAATTTACCCCTAGTTAATGACAGCGAGCAACGGATCAATATTGCGATGCTAAAAGGCAAAACCACCATCGTTTATTTCTTTGCACCATGGTGTACTATTTGTCGATACAGTATGCCGAATCTAGAATCTGTAACAGAGGACTCTAATATTAATGCAATTGGTATTGCGCTTGATTATAGAAACCCACAGGAAGTAGTTGATTTTGTATCAGATCTTAACTTAACAATGCCAATTCTATTAGGTGATCGCCATACTCAAAGCAATTATAAAATAAGCGCGTTTCCAACTTATTATATCATCAACGAACAGTTACACATCACCGCACGCTCAATGGGGTATTCAAGTGAACTTGGCATAAAAATAAATGCTTTATAAACCACGAAACATTTTGTAACAGCTCCCTACATTTAGGTACATTTTCACAACATTTTTCTAAGCATTTATACGATTTTTAGCTCTATCATACGTGGCAATCACATTTGTTCACAACCATGGAAGAGACATGATAGCCAACCAACTGCACACACTTTTTCGTTTAACACCGCTTGCCCTTTGTTTGCCACTTTTAGCGCAGGCAAATACTAATACATCAACAAATAAAGACACAATGGAACATATAGACGTTGTCTATAAACGCAGCAGTATCACCAGTGAAATAACAGAAAACACCGAAAAATTAGTCACTATGCCCGGCGCAATGGGCGACCCGCTACGTGCTGTTTTTGCATTACCAGGTGTAGTTGCTGCGGGTGGCTCAATGAGTGAGCCAGCTGTACGTGGTTCATCACCTGATGACAACCTATTTGAAGTTGACTTTATGCCTGCAGGCTATATCTTTCATGATTTTGGCAGCTCTATTTTTAATCGTTATTTAATTCAAGATTTCCAGCTTTACTCTGCAGGCTACGGTTCCAGCTATAGCAATGCCACTGGTGCCGTATTTGACGTAACACTGCGTAACCCAAAGTACCAACCGATTACAACCACACTGGATTTTACAATGTTTAATGCCGGTGTTTTTATGGAAGGACAGTTAACAGAAAACACCGCATTTTATTTATCAGGGCGAAAAAGTACCTTACCCCTATTTTTCTCAAAGGGTGAAGAGCTTGAAGATGACGATGGAGAGCTCAGTGGTGTCACCATCAACGATGCGCCTGATGATCATGACTATCAAGGAAAGTGGATTTGGGACATCAATGATAAAAATGCACTTACGGTATCATTTACAGGCGCTAAAGATTCAGTTGCAGCAGGTTTTAATCAGCGTGCCGAATTATCACTAAAAAATCCAGAATATCAAGGAGATGCTGATTTTATTCGCGAATTTACCAGCCAAAGTATTTTGTGGGATCACTTTAATAAAGATTTTAGTTTACGGTTAGGTATTGGTGCACTCGATCATTCAGGGCGATTAGAATACGGTAAACGCGCCACCTTGAGTGATGGTTTTTTTGAAGAAGAACAGGAAAAACAAATCACCTATAAAGGCCGCTTAAATTGGCGCATCAATAAAGCTCAGCAACTTGTATTTGATGCTGCTTATTTTGATAACGACACAACTTACAGTTACGATGGCTTTCAGTATCTTTGTACTGAGCTGGACCCTGATTGTGATTTAAATAAAGGCGAACGCATCACGGGGAAAGACAGCCTCGCGCTTGATAAATACTTTGTTGGTGCTAGTCATATTTGGGATATCAATGACCAATGGCAAAGTGAAGTTGGTGTACAGTATCAGAGCAATGATTACACCGATGAAGATTTTGTTATGCCACGCCTTGCGCTTACCTACTTTATTAATGATCGTAACAGTATTAACGCCAAATATGGCCACTATAACCGTATGCAAGATGTTGACTACATATTACCAGAGCATGGTAACCCTAATTTACGTTCGCAAACCTCAAAACATGGCAGTCTAGGTTTTGCACAAGAACTTGCGGGTGATTGGACATGGTCTGTTGAAGGGTATTATAAAACCATGGACGATTTACCATTAGCATTAAATAACTACCCTGATGCAGCAACGCTTTACAGCAACGATGTCACAGGGCGTGCTTACGGTGTTGACTTATTAATTAATAAAAATAAAACTGATAAATGGTATGGCTGGCTCGCTGTGAGCTATGCAAAAAGTGAGCGTACTGATCAACGCCAAAACATCACCCGAGACTATTACGCTGACACCCCTTTAGTCGTCAATATGGTGTTTAATTATCAAATCAGTGAAAAGTGGCAAGGTGGCTTTAACTTCACAGCACGCAGTGGTCAAACTTACACCCCTATTATTGGTGTAAAAGAAAACCCTGAATTTGAAGGCCGCTTTTTGCCCGAGTACGGTGACCCGTTCTCAAAACGTTTTGATGTATATCATCGCCTTGATTTACGCTTTGAGCGCAAAACGGACTTCTGGGGCCTAGATGGCGTGTTAATTTTAGAGTTAATGAACGCCTACGGCCAAGCAAACACCAGCAGCATAGATTTAGATTATCAAAAAATCACCTCAACCAATGATTTGATCATAAAAGAAAGTGAAGATGACTTTGAAATGCGCCCGTCTATTGGTTTTAGCTTAACCTTTTAACGTAGCATAAGTGAGTCACTCCATGGCGTGCCCTCGAGTGACTCACTTATAATTGCTCAAATCATAAAACCTCAAATCATAAAAATAGAACTGTCCAATCGTTTTTTTGCACTGTATATTTTTATATCTAGTGATTAGTATCACTTTAAATCAAATCGAGGAGAGCGATATGTTAACTGTAATTTTTGGCCGTGAAGGCTGCCCATTCTGTGTTCGTGCAAAAGACGTTGCTGAAAAATTAGCAAGCCAGCGCGATGACTTTAAATACCGCTATGTTGATATAATCAAAGAAGGTGTTAGCAAAGCTGACTTAGAGCAATCAGCAGGCAAGCCTTGCCCAACTGTACCGCAAATATTTGTTGACCAAAAACACATTGGGGGCTTTACAGAATTTGAAGCGTACGCAAAAGAAAACCTCGGCCTTTACCAATAACTGTGTGTCCAATATGTTAACCAGCTTGACTTGCTTAAAAATCAAACTGGTTAAATTTCAATCAACATCAACCACATATAAATTAGTTGTAATTTATACAAGCATTTGCCTCACAAATCCTATACAATGCGCGCCTCTTTAAATTCGTTGAGGCGTATTAATGTCAGAACCAGTCACGTTTGAATCTCTAAATCTTTCTCCTGCAATCTTGAAGGCAGTTGAAGAGTTGGGTTACAAGACACCATCTGAAATCCAAGCTCAATGTATACCGTTATTGCTAGAAAGAAAGGACGTACTGGGACTAGCTCAAACGGGTACAGGTAAAACCGCAGCATTTGCACTGCCATTACTTAATAATATTGACCCGTCTGTGAAGCAGCCGCAGATCCTTGTACTCACACCAACCCGTGAGCTTGCGATCCAAGTAGCTGAGGCATTCGAACAATATGCTAAACATGTTCGTGGTATTGAAGTATTGGCACTTTATGGTGGCCAGAGCTACAGTATCCAACTAAGTGCACTTCGTCGTGGCGCGCAAGTTATTGTCGCTACTCCAGGTCGCTTAATCGATCATATTAACCGTGGCACTATCAAGTTTGATGCTTTACAAGCATTAGTACTTGATGAAGCCGATGAAATGTTACGTATGGGCTTTATCGATGATGTTGAAAACATCATGGAAAAAACACCGCGCGAAAAGCAAACATGTCTTTTCTCTGCGACTATGCCTAAGCAAATTCAAAACATCAGCAGCAAATATATGAATAACCCTGAACAGGTTCATATTTCTGCGCGTAACTCAACCGTATCATCTGTTGAGCAAGTGTTTTGGAATGCAAGCGTACACAAGAATAAAGCCATTGTTCGCTTTTTAGAAGCTGAGCAATATGAAGGCGCTATTGTATTCGTGCGTACTCGTAACGATACAGTACAGCTTTCTGAGTTATTAGAGCGCGAAGGTTTCTCTGTAGCTCCGCTTAATGGTGATATGAACCAGCAAGCACGTGAACGCACTGTAGATCGCTTAAAAAGCGGCATGTTGAACATCGTTATCGCAACAGACGTTGCGGCACGTGGTCTAGATGTTGACCGTTTAAGCCTTGTTATCAACTACGATATCCCACAAGATTCTGAAGCCTACGTTCACCGTATCGGTCGTACAGGTCGTGCTGGTCGTACTGGTAAAGCAATTTTATTCGTAAAACACAATGAGCGCTATTTACTTAAAAATATCATGCGTCATACGAATTCAGATATTGCACAGGTTGAATTGCCTACAGCTAAAGTAGTTGAAGAAAAACGTATCGAAGCGTTACAAGCAAAACTTGCTATCGCACTTGAAAACAAAGATATTACCTTCTTCAATGAAGTAGCTATTAAAATGGCTGAAAAACTTGAACTTGCTCCTGAAGACCTAGCGGGTGCGTTACTGTGTTTAGCACAGCAACAATCACCAATTAAAGTTGAAGAAGTTAAGATTCAACCTCGTGAACGTAACGAGCGTAACGACCGCAACTCACGTAACGATCGCGGTGACCGCGGACGTCGTAACGAACGTGGCGGCGAGCGTGGTGGTGAACGCGCTGAGCGTAAACCTCGCGAACGTAACAGCCGTGATGCAGGCCCTATGGATACTTACCGTATCGAAGTAGGTCGTGAGCATGGTGTGCAAGTTAAGAACATTGTTGGCGCTATCGCTAACGAAGCTGATATCTCAAGCAAGTTTATTGGTGATATTCGTTTACACGATAATCACAGTACGGTTCAATTACCGCAAAACATGCCAAAAGATGTACTTGATCATTTCCAAAAAGTGTTTATTTGTAAACGTCCAATGGGCTTAACAATTACACAAGATCAAGGCCCTGCTGAACCACGTGGCGAACGCTCTGAGCGTCCATCAGGTGACAGAAAGCGCACTGATGGCCCTCGCGGTGATAAACGCAGCGGCCCTCGTAAAGAACGTCGCCCAGTAAGCTTCACAGCTAAATAAGCAGCGCGTCTTTAATAAAAAACCTTACCATGTAAATGGTAAGGTTTTTTTGTGTCTGGAATAAAGTAAAGTTAGTTGGTGGAAGTTAGTAGAAGGAAGTTAGCAAAAATAAAGTTTTAGAGAAGTTACACCGTCAGTTTTAAGCCTTAAGCGGTAAGTTTTAAGTTGTTCTGAGTTATGGCTATTGTTGTAAGTTGTGGTTGTTCCATATTACTTAATGGACAACACTGCTCACTTGTATCTTATTAAAAACCAAGAAAGGGGTTTACCCTCTCCCCAAAAAAACATTTCTTCCATTCATTTATTAGTATGAAGGTTAACGTCCCTATTCATTTTAATCCTTTATTTAATGTGACTACTTAATTAAATAAAACCTTACAAGTCACACTCTTTATTATTCTCCATGCTCTATATAATGTTAATGCTATTGTAGAAAAGACACGCATTCGCTTTCCATATTAAAAAGCGAAGAATATGGCTTATCTTAAAATTATGAAACAAAAAAGCCCCATCATTTTCATGGTGGGGCTATTTTTTTAAATGATTATTCCAATATCTAAGGCGCTACGGCTGGATAAACATAACTTGCGTCTATTCCTAGCGGTAAACCAAGTGCCCAGTAGCCGAGTAAAAATAAGCTCCAGCCAATCATAAAGGCGATTGAGTATGGCAGCATCAACGCAATGAGCGTGCCGATTCCGGTGCCTTTGACATACTTTTGGCAGTAAACAACAACTAGCGGAAAGTAAGGCATAAGCGGTGTAATGATATTAGAGCTTGAGTCTCCAACCCTATAAGCTGCTTGCGTTAGATCGGGTGAAATGCCCAACTGCATTAGCATAGGCACAAATACAGGACCTAGCAGCGCCCACTTAGCTGAGCTTGAGCCTACAAATAAGTTAACAAAGCCTGTTAAAAAGATGATGCCAACGACAGTTACAGCACTGGGTAATTCCATCGCTTTTAAAAGCTGCGCGCCTTCAATAGCCAGTAATGCACCTAAGTTTGATTTACTAAATGCGGCAATAAATAACGAACAGAAGAACGCCATAACAATATAGTACGCCATGCCATTCATGGCTTTACTCATAGCATCTATCATGTCTTTGGTGGTTTTAAACGTGCCGACTGTAAAGCCATATACAGCACCCGGGATCCAAAAGAGTAAAAAGATTAACGGCACAATTGACTGCATTAAAGGCGAACTAAAATTAGTAAGCGAGCCATCACTGCTGCGCATTGCAGAATCTGCTGGTGCTGAAACAAACGCTAACAATGCAAGACCTGCTATCATCACGCTACTTGCAATAAAAAAGGCACGTTTTTCATCACTGCGCGCATCTTCAAATACGGGTAAGTCTTCTTCTGCGCCATCAACTTTTGTTTTTTGTAAACGTGGTTCGATAATTTTATCAGTGATATACCAGCCTACTAATACGATAAACAAACTTGACGCCGATGCAAATGCCCAGTTATTTAATGGGTTTACCGTCATTGTAGGGTTAATTATTTGCGCTGCACTTTGCGTAAAGCTTTGTAATAGTGGATCAATTCCTGATGGAATAAAGTTAGCCCCAAAGCCACCACTTACCCCTGCAAATGCGGCTGCAATACCGGCAAGAGGATGGCGTCCTGCAGCGTAAAAAATCACACCCGCTAATGGTATAACCAATACATAACCAGCATCGGTTGCTGTATGGCTAACAATAGCAACTAGGATAATCGAAGGAGTTAATAACTTTTGCGGAGTTACTTTAAGCATTAGCTTAAGGCCAGTATTGATGAAACCTGAATGTTCAGCAACACCTACACCTAGCATAGCCACTAATACCACGCCTAACGGTGCAAAACCTGTAAACGTTTTTACCATAGAAGATAAAAAAGTGGCCAAAGAATCACTTGCCAGCATGTTGTTAATTATAATGGCTTCACCAGTACGTGGATCAATGGCGTCAAAACTTACGCCAGAAAACCACCATGATAAAAACCAAATTAATAACATGGCAAACAAAAATATAATTGCCGGATCAGGTAGCTTATTACCCACCCGTTCAACAAAGTTTAAAAATCGAGCAACAACACCTGTTGGCATTGCCACATCATTATTATTATTCATTTCGCTTGTTCCCTAGAATTAATACTTTGCTACATTACCGTAAATGCCGCTTTAGGTAAATTTTAAGTAAACATAAAAATGCGTTTTTAGGGACGGAATTATAAAAAAGCACAAAAAAACGGCAAGATTGCCGTTTTTATTTCTGTTACCTTAGAACAAATTATGCGAGCGCTTTTACTTCTTCCCAAATTCTCACAACCAGTGTTTTGTCATCTTCATTTAATTCGCCATTGCGATACGCTTTTACTAAGCTTTTTTCGACCGTCTCGTTGAGTTCTGACACTTCTAAGTTGAGCTCTTCAACTTGCGCATACCCTACAGCCAAATCAAAGTGACCGCGTAAATAACCACCGGCAAAAAGCTCGTCATCAGTGGCTTTGATCACTAAGTCGTCAAAATACTGCTGGGCTGCATCTATATAGCTTACTAAACTCATTACTTACTTCTCCTGATTTTGCAGTGTGTTAGCCATTAATCTTGGTGGCCTACTGCATACATAATATGGTCGTTAAATCCGCTTGTAACACGAATATAACCGCTTAATTCATCATCCAACTCAGTATCGCCAGTATCGCTAATGAGAGGACGGCCATTTAAAGCCTGTAGTTTGGTTTTTGTTGCCACCACTATAATGTTGTGTGTACCAACCGCGCGAATAAGCGCTGGACTTAATTGTTGGTTACCGCGACCAAAAATATGACCTTGACCACCGATAAGCGTGATCACTAACTTGGTTTTTCGATTTTTTGTTAATTCAAGTAGCTTTTGTGCAGTAAGGTCGCGCCCAATCAGCTGCTGATCTTCGACCAAGTCGACACCTAATAGCGTGTTTTCAAGGCCCATCTCTTGCATCACCGCTTCAACTGTTGAGCCACTGCCCATAATATAGAGCGTGTCTTCTTCCATTTCACTCACAACATGTGCGGCTATATCAGCCAATACAAGTTCATCGGTTTCTTTGCCACCATTTTTTACAGCTTGCACATAACGCACTTCACTCGGTACTTGCATTTCACCATAACGTTTTGCTTTTACTGTGCCTTGGCGAAACGCATCTTCGTCAATATCCATAACATCGGCATCACCAAGAGTAACAAGTTCCCCTTTAACCAGCATTTCAACTACACGCCCTGCTGCTTTTGGCGTAATAGCGTACACACCTGAATGAATTTTGCATCCTGCAGGAATACCAAGCACAGGGACATTGTCTTCAACCGCATGACAAATATTACGGGCGGTGCCATCGCCTCCAGCAAATAAAATAAGATCGACACCTAATTCTAATAATGCTTTTGCAGCCTGCTCTGTGTCCACAGAGGTAGTAACATGTTCACTGTAATAAATAACTTCAGTGGTAAAGCCAAGCTCTTTGGCTGTATGCTCGCCCATTGCACCATTGGCAGTATAAACAGTAAGCTGGTTCTGATAAGGTGTTAATACTTCAAGTGCAGCTTGAGTTCGTAAATTTGCTTTTGGTTGCGCCCCAAGCTTAATCGCTTTGGCTGCAGTGTCAGCACCATCACTGCCTTTGAGCGCCACACTACCACCTAAACCCGCAACAGGATTAACAATTAATCCTAATTTAAACGCCATTACAAAGCTCCTGTGGATGTTGCCATAAAAACTGCGCCGTACTCAATGGCCACGGCGTGTTATAAAATTTACTTAATGCGTTTAAAAGAGCACTAGTACGCGGATTAAAACCATCATCTAAAAACTGGATTAACTGCTGATGCACACGTGCTTGAAAATCAAAACGACATGTTTGCTCACCATTTAAATTATCAACAGAGACATTAAAATCAAACCCCGCCGCTGCGCTTAGTGCCCACTCTATTGCTTGTGGTTTAACTTCAACAGATTCAAATTCAGCTTGTTGAGATGCATCTCGCCCGTCTGGGCAATACCAGTACCCATAGTCTTCTAAAAGCCTGCGTTTATCACCCGCGACTAACCAATGCGCAATTTCATGCAGAGCACTGGCGTAAAAGCCATGGGCAAATACGATTTGATGATATGACGTATGCTCGTTAGCAGGCGTATAAATTGGCTCATGCTCACCTTTTATTAAGCGCGTATTGTGGCTTTGGTAAAAAGTGCTATCAAAAATAGAAATTAAATCGGCGATTTGATGCATAAAAACTCGATAACTCACCTTGATATAATACTGCTAATGCAATTAAAAACGTGGCGAATTGTACTGGCTTTTCAAAGGAAAGTAAAAAGCCATATAGGTTAGCAAAACAAGTTAAACATCAACGCCAGCTTCATCACATTCGACAATATCTGTTTCTGTTAGTGCTTGTTTTATCCAGCTTTGTAATACTGGGCAATTTATCACTTGCTCAGTATAGCGAGTTGCCGCTTCGGATAAATTAATTTGATAAGTTTTTAAGCGCAGTACAATAGGCGCGTACACAGCATCAACAATACTAAATTCACCGAATAGCCAAGCATTTGGGTAATCGGCTTGTTGTTGCGTAAAAATTTCATCTATACGTGTTATATCATTTTTAGCAGTATCAGATAGCTCAACAAAACGAGTTGCACGAATATTCATTGGCATTTCATTACGTAACGCTATAAACCCTGAATGCATTTCGGCGCTTAAACTACGCGCTTTGGCTCGCTGAGCTATATCTTTCGGCCAGGCTGAACCAGCTAGATAAGCATCGTTGATGTATTCACAAATTGCGAGAGAGTCCCATACGTGCAAACCATCATCTATTAATGCGGGAACTTTTTGCACATCAAATCGAGTACTAAGTGTTTTATAAAACTCAGGAGTGTCGAGTACCAACTGCTCCTCAGTAAAATCCATATTGAATTTACTCATTAAATACCACGCTCTAAGCGACCAGGTAGAATAGTTTTTATTACCGATAAATAATTGCATTTTAAAATCCTGTTTGTAGATGAAACTCAATATACCTACAACTGTGCAATAACTCATCAAAACTTTAATCCTAATAAGCTTATTTTAGTTTTCAATCTCCTTTGCTTTTAACTGTTTAGTTATATGATTTTTTAACAAACGCGTATTACGAGTGTTGGCCTTGAAAAATGCATCAAAAATATCCCCAAACACAGGCACTAGCCCACCTATAAAATCTATAGCCATATTGAATAGAATACGTAGTTTAATATGCCAGCTTACGCCTAATTTTTGAGCCTCAAATAATATATAGGTCGATAGAATTAAGCCTGCTACATCTCCAATAAATGGTACAAGGCCAATTAATGCGTCAACCCCGAATTTAAAATTGGTAAAGGGGATTCGGATACTGCTATCGGTTATCTGACTAAAACGCTCTAATCTTGCAAGTGTTGCTTTTTGTTTAGTTTGCTTAACTTGCTCTGTATTTATATAAGTAGAATTTTGCATAGTAATAACCTCCAAAAAAATTATACAAATGTGAAGTTGAACTAATCCTGAAAGCTGTATTTAAATCGTAAAAAGCAAAAAAGCGCGTTTAAGGCGCTTTTAGTTAGTAATACTTATTGTGTTATAAATACCTAAACTGAGCCTTTAATTGGCCCATGTTCGTGGTTTACATGTGGGTTTTGACCGCGTTGGCGTAGCAAATGATCCATTAAAGTAATAGCCATCATCGCCTCAGCAATCGGGATTGCACGAATGCCTACACAGGGATCGTGGCGGCCTTTAGTGATCATCTCAACCGCTTCGTTCTCGGTGTTAATACTGTTACCGGGAATAGTAATACTCGATGTTGGCTTAAGCGCAATTGAAGCAATGATATCTTGCCCTGTAGATATACCTGCAAGTACGCCACCGGCATGGTTTGATGTAAAACCTTCAGGTGTAAGTTCATCGCGGTGCTGCGAACCTTTTTGCTCTACCACATCAAAACCATCACCTATTTCAACGCCTTTGACTGCGTTAATGCTCATTAGTGAATGCGCAAGCTCTGCGTCTAGGCGGTCAAATACTGGTTCGCCTAAGCCAACCGGTACGTTTTTAGCAACCACTTTGACTTTTGCCCCCACTGAATCACCTTGCTTTTTAAGGTCGCGCATATATTCATCAAGTGCGTCTAACTTGCTTGCATCTGGGAAAAAGAAAAGGTTATTTTCAACTTCATCCCAATCGTAATTTTCGGCTTTAATTGGCCCAAGTTGACTTAAACACGCACGTACTTCAATACCATGAAATTGTTTTAGGTATTTTTTAGCTATTGCACCGGCTGCAACGCGAATAGCGGTTTCTCGTGCCGATGAACGACCACCGCCGCGGTAATCACGTAGTCCGTATTTATGCCAATAAGTGTAATCACCATGACCTGGGCGAAATACGTCTTTGATTTTTCCGTAATCTTTTGAACGTTGATCGGTGTTTTCAATCAGTAAACCAATGCTAGTGCCCGTGGTTTTACCCTCAAATACACCTGAAAGAATTTTGATCTGATCGTCTTCACGGCGCTGCGTTGTATAACGGCTTTGTCCTGGTTTACGACGATCTAAATCGATTTGTAAATCGGCCTCTGTGATTTCAAGGCCTGCGGGCGTACCATCCACAACACCGCCTAAGGCAACGCCGTGGCTTTCGCCAAAGGTGGACACTTTAAATAACTGCCCAATGCTATTACCTGCCATTGCTTTCCTCATTCCTAATGACTACTGAGAACCGAGCCTAAGGCTCGGCTTTAATTTTAGTATGCTCAGTCAGCAAAATACGCTACTAATTGTTTTTTACTGATCACAAATACGCCAAGACCGCCTTGTTCAAATTCAACCCATTCAAACGGCGCACCTGGGTAAAGTGCATCCATATGTACCATAGAGTTACCTACTTCGACAAATAACAAACCGTTATCAGTTAGATGCTCTGCTGCATCGCTCAATATAGTACGCGTTACATCTAAACCATCGTGACCAGATGCCAAGCCTAGCTCTGGTTCATGGTGAAATTCGCGAGGTAAATCAGCCATGTCTTCTGCATCAACGTATGGCGGATTTGCAACGATCAGGTCATATTTTTGTCCTGGAACGCCACTAAATACATCTGATTGAATCGGTAATACGCGATCACTTAATTGGTAATCTGTGATGTTGATATCTGCCACTTCAAGGGCTTCATAAGAGATATCAACCGCGTCTACTTGTGCTTGCTCAAAAGCTTGTGCCAAAGCAATAGCGATACAACCCGACCCTGTACATAAGTCTAAAATGCGGTTGACTGATTCTGGCTCTTCAAGCCATGGCGTAAAGCGGTTATTAATAAGCTCTGCAAATGGAGAACGAGGGATCAATACACGCTCATCTACATAAAACTGCATATTCGCAAACCATGCAATATTTGTAAGATAAGGTACTGGTGTACAGTCGTTAATGCGTTCTGCAATCAGACCCGCTAAGCGATTTTTTTCGGTGCTAGTTAAGCGCGCATGCATCAACTCTTTTGGTGCATCTATTGGTAAGCTTAATGCTGGTAATAATAAACTGACTGCTTCATCCCAGGCGTTATCTGTACCGTGTCCAAAAAAGATACCACTGCTGGCAAACTGACTTGTGGTCCACCGTAACCAATCGTGTAACGTTGAAAGTTCTGCCACAGCTTCATCTAAGGTTGCTTCTTCTATTAGTAATTCGCTCATGTGTGTTATCTGCCTGCTACTTTCAAAATTATTAATCCAACCGAGGCCATCATCGGCCTCATGATTGCCCTACTTATTGTAACGCCTTTTAACTCGATTTTTTGCGTTTTTTTGTTTAGACTGCCGCTATGAAAAAAGATCCCCATTCAAACAGCCCTATTAGCACTGATGACATTGACTTGTTTCGTCAAAGTATCAGTGGTGCGCGCGTTTTTAAACAAGACACTCACCGCTTTACCAATAAACCTAAAGTGTCACAAGCTAAGCAATTTGCCCAGCAAAAAAAGCAACATCAGTCAGAATTTTTCTTCTCTGATGAATATGTGCCCGATATTGGTACCAATGGTACAGTTAATTATGTTCAAGATGGTCAAGATCGCTTTTTAGCTAAACAGCTACGCAGAGGTGACTTTGTGCCTGATCTCACACTCGATTTGCACGGATTAAATAAAGAAGTAGCCAAAGATGAACTCGCGGGGCTGCTTCATGAGTGTAAAAAGAAACATTATTATTGTGCATGCGTTGTGCATGGCATTGGTGGGCATATCCTTAGGCACAAAGTACCACAATATTTAGTACAGCACCCTGATGTGATAGCAATGCACCAAGCACCTCTTGAGTATGGCGGTAAAGGCGCAGTACTTATATTAATAAATTTACCGCAAAGCGATGAGTTTAGACGTTAATTAACCCATATTAAGGCCACTGGTCAGTGCATATTTTTTCGATTATCTTTCCACTGATCTTTCTTGTTTTATGTGGGTTTATTTGTAGCCGCAGCACATTTTTGTCGCAAGGGCATGTTGAAGGCTTAAGTAAATTTACTTTTTATATTAGTGTTCCAGCATTTTTATTTTTAAACATGGCCAAAGCTGATTTACAAAATAGTGTGAGCTTGTATGGCTTTTTGAGCTTTTATATCCCCGTCATACTTATCTTCTTACTCGCGTTGGTAATTGATCGCTTTTATTTATCTAAACAATCTCATTATGAACGCCATAGCGTGTTTGCTTTGGGCAGTAGCTACTCAAATACCGTGTTAGTCGGGTTGCCCATTATTATTGCAGCCATGGGCGATCAAATGATGGGGATCATTTTTATGATCATTACCTTTCATAGTGCGCTGCTGTTTACCTTTACTTTTTTAATAAGCGCCAAAGGGAGTAAGCACGCTTTTTCTTGGTCAAAATTTGCTAAAAACATGCTACTCAATCCTGTGGTCTTAAGTATCAGCAGTGGCATAGCAGTTAATGCAGCTGGCATATCACTATTTGATAATTTAAACACAGGTTTAACGCTTTTAGCTCAGCCCGCAATCCCGTGTGCGCTTTTTGTGTTAGGGGCTAATTTAGCATTTTACAAAGTAGCTGAAAATTGGCGCGGCGCCATTATTGCCTCCATACTAAAGCTATTCATTTTACCCAGCTTAGTATTTTTAATAGGTAAAACAATATTTCAACTCCAGCCTGCACTGTTAAATGTGCTGGTATTATTAAGCGCATCACCTTTGGGTGTAAATGCGTATTTGATTGCTTGCCAAATAAAACAGCATCAAGCTACGCTGGCAAGTACCGTCGTTATTTCAACGGTATTAAGTGTATTTAGCTTTAGCTTTTGGTTATCAGTATTATTATAGCTTTTTATAAACCGCCAGCGACATCAATAAAACTACCTGTTGTAAAAGACGCTTGATCAGACGCTAAAAAATAAATTGCAGCAGCGACTTCTTCTGGTTGCCCACCTCGACCCAACGGCAGTTTATCCTTAAGACGTTCTACGCGATTGACTTCGCCGCCATCACGGTGCATATCGGTGTAAATAAGCCCAGGTCTAACTGAATTCACTCTAATTTTTTGCCCCGCAACCTCTTTAGCTAAGCCAACGGTTAATGTATCCATAGCCCCTTTTGATGCAGCATAATCAATGTATTCGTTTGGAGAGCCAGTGCGTGATGCAGCCGATGAAACATTAACAATGCTGCCGCCATTGGGCATGCGCTTAATAGCTTCACGACTACATAAAAAGGCGCTAGTTACATTAGTAGTCAATACCTCATTTATACGTTGTGCATCCATATCAAGTAACCGCATTTGTGGCTTTAAAATACCCGCGTTATTAACAAGCACTGTGAGCTTACCAAACAGCTTATCCAGTGATTGAAACATAGCAACAACGTCTGCTTCTTTTGATACATCAGCCTGCACTAATTCTGCGCGCCTTCCCACGCGGCGTACTTGCTCTGCTACTTTTTCGGCGCTTTGCTGATTGGCTTTGTAATTAATGCATACATCATAGCCATGGCGTGCAAAATAAAGTGCAGTCGCCGCGCCTATGCCTCTGCTGGCACCTGTTATAAGCACTACGGGGTTGGCTTTCATTATCAGTCCTTTTATACAACGAACACCCGTTTAAATTGCTCACACACTAACGGCATTGTTTCACTGCGTGAAAAATCAGTGCCTGCAAGTTCACGCTGGTAGTAAGCCCAATGGACTTTTTGCCAATAAGCGAGGCTTTTATCACCCTCACCTTCTAAAGCGGCGTACTGTGCAGTGATTTCATTATAAGGTATTATGGCGACATGTGTGGTTTCGATAATACCAAGGGGGTTGCCTTGCCAATCGGTGAAAATATTTAAATCACCAGCGGTAGGTAACGCTTCGTTATTATGCTCAAACCAATAAAGTGATGTTGTGGTGGCTGTTTTAATATTTTGTAGCACTAAATTAGCGCAGTCATTAGCATCAATTTCATTATCGCAAAAATACCACGCTGGCAGTGTTTGCAATGAACGGCCTGTTGCTTTATTAAAAGCACAAATTAGCCGTTCAATAGCATGCTGATTACTTAAGTGCGGCAACAACTGAAATCTCAACTAACAGGGCATCACGCGCCATTTTAGCTTCAACACATGCACGTGCAGGTGCATGCCCTTGTGGTACCCATGCATCCCAAACCGTATTCATATCGGCAAAGTATTCCATACTTTTTACATAAATTGTGGCGCTGAGCATATGCTCTTTTGAGCTACCAGCTTCATTTAAAAGTAACTCTACTTTATCAAGCATGGTTTGCGTTTGTTCAGTGATGTTTTTTTCAGCATCAGCACACACTTGGCCACATAAATAGACAGTGCCGTTGTGTTTTACGATGCGGCTCATACGCGCACCAGTTTGAAGACGTTCAATTGTCATGGGGATCTCTGCTAAATTAATTTGGCACTAATTTAGCAAATTTGGGACTGAAAACAAGGTATGTATGCCCAAACCAGCTCAAGATGCAGAATTCAGCGTTTCACAGGGGCTTAACATCAAGGCGCTACTTTGCAATAATGGTCGCCCCTTTTAAGAAGTAACAACGTAGAGAGTAAGCGTCTGTGAAACGCCCAAAGGGTTGGTTTAAAAGCTAAACATCAACGTTACTCGGTGCATGAATGCTTAAATATTCGCTTTTTTGACGACTTTCATCATAACTAAGCACCGCAACAGCCCCCGTATTAAAAATTGGCATATTACCAATACTTAATTGATCGACTAAATAACTCACAATTGGCATATGAGCAACCACTAGCCATGAATCACACTCAGGGTGCATCGCAATGAGTGTTTCAAGATAATCGGCGGCCACTTGTGGATTTGCTTCAGGAACAATATCACCACAGGTTTCTTCAAATAAAAAGCGGTTATGCTTTTTAACCTCTAACGCCGTTTGCTGAGCACGTATATAAGGGCTCACTAATAAGCCCGTTGGTTCATGTGTTGCGTGCAACCATAAACCCATTTTTTCAGCTTGCTGTTGACCAATCAAAGTCAAATTTCTACTTGCATCGTCAGCTTGCATCGGTGTTGCTTCGCCGTGGCGCATTATTAGGATTGTTTTCATAAAAAATCAACCGATTAAAGAATATAAAACAGTAGCCAGTTTGCCCGTTTGTCCGCTATATTAAAACAACGTCCCACCTATCGCTTATGATATTCAGGAAGAAATAACCAAGCTCTATAATTGCTGTCCTGAAGATATCATCTGTTGTTAACAAGTAAACGCTAAGTTTCAGGAGCATCATTTGAATATCAGCCGCAATGATAACAGAACATACCACTCCCTCACACTGGACAATGGTCTAAAAGTACTGTTAGTGCAAGATAAAGATTCAACCAAAGCCGCCGCTTCGATGGCTGTAAACGCAGGTCATTTTGATGATCCTCTTGATAGACAAGGGCTGGCGCACTTTTTAGAACATATGCTTTTTTTAGGGACAGATAAGTTTCCAGAGTCGGGAAGCTTTGGTAATTTTGTATCTCAAGCTGGTGGTAATACCAATGCATGGACAGGCACTGAGCATACTTGCTATTTTTTCGATATTAACGATCAAGAGTTCGAACACGCGCTTGAACAATTTAGCCGTTTTTTTATCGCGCCATTACTAAGCCCTGCTGAAACTGAAAAAGAGCGCAATGCAATTGATGCAGAATTCAAACTAAAAATTAAAGACGATGGCAGACGCATTTATCAAGCCCACAAAGAAACCGTTAATCCAGCTCACCCTTTTTCCAAATTTTCAGTTGGTAATCAACAAACCTTAGCTGATCGTACATTATGTATAAGCGACGAACTTAAAAGTTTTTTTGAACGCTATTATCAAGCCCAGTGGATGAGCCTTGTTGTATGTTCAAGCGCAAATATTGCGACCATGCAAAATTGGGTCACGTCTTTATTTGGTGCTATAAAAGGCCAAGCAGTTAAAAAGCCAGTTATTGAAGCGCCACTCTATCGCCCGCAAGATTTGTCTAAAGTGCTGCATATTGAACCACATAAACATATGCAAAAGCTCATAGTAAGTTTTGCCATGCCTAATATTGATGATTTTTATCGCCATAAAACAGTGAGTTTTATTGCTCACTTACTAGGGTATGAAGGGCAAGGGTCATTATATTCAACCTTAAAAGAACAAGGCTGGATAAACGCACTTTCTGCTGGTGGCGGAATTAATGGCAGTAACTTTAAAGACTTTAATATTAGCGTGGCGCTAACCGATGAAGGCATTGAATACTATGAAGATATTGTTGAAATGATATTTGAGTATATTTGCTTAATCAATCAAAATGTCGATAAGCTGCCTCGTTTATATCAAGATAAAAAAAATCTCTTGCAAATTGCATTTGATAATCAAGAAAAAGCCCGTTTAATCGACTGGGTCAGTAATTTAAGTATCAATATGCAACATTATGATGAACCCAATTACGTACAGGGTGATTATTTAATGGTGGGCTTTAATGAAAGTGCTCACAACATGGCGATGCAATGGCTAACACCGCATAATATGCGCTTGGTATTGATCCACCCAGATGTAGAGCCAGAGCATAAAACTAAGTGGTATCACACCCCTTACCGTGTTGAGAGCATTTCAACGTGCTGGCTTGAAGCCCTATGTGAAATAAATACACCATTACCAGAAATGCTACTGCCAACTGCAAACCCATACTTAACAAAAGAAGTTACTTTACACGAACTAGATCAACCACAGCCGCACCCTCGACTATTAGTAAAAGAACCTGGATTTGACTTTTGGTTTAAGCAAGATAATACATTTCGCGTTGCGAAGGGTCATTTCTATTTAGCTATGGACTCTGACTTTGCCGTTAAAGATATAAAACACATGGCATTAACGCGTCTTTTTGCCGATTTATTTATGGACAGTGTGGCTGAGCAATTTTACCCTGCCGAGCTTGCAGGGCTTAGCTATCACTTAACGTCCCATCAAGGTGGATTAACACTGCACACCGCAGGATTATCATCAAGTCAATTAGAATTAGTCGACGAATTACTTAATGCATTATTTAATGTCACTATTTGTGCAAAGCGCTTTGCTGAATATAAAAAACAATTGGTGCGTCATTGGCGAAACAGTAATCAAAATAAACCTGTAGGGGAATTATTCAGTGTGCTTGGCGCTAAAGTTATGCCGTGGAACCCAGAACCAGAGCAGTTAGCAACTGCACTTAAAGACACCAGCTTTCATCAGTTTAATTGCTTTAGAAAGGAGTTTTTTAACGCTCTGCATGTGGAGTCATTTTTACATGGCAACTGGCGAGAAAGTGACGCGATAGAATTTCAAAAGAAAGTAGCGCAGCATTTGGCAAAGTCAGCCACGATTGCTGATTTAACACGCCCATTATTTGAGATAGATAAAATTACACGCACTCAGTTAGAGCTTAACTGTAATGATCATGCCATGGTCATTTATTACCAAGCCCAAACTGATGAGGTCGCTGAAAAAGTAAAAATGATGGCTCTAAACCACCTTATTAATCAAGATTACTTTAACGAGCTACGGACAAACCAACAATTAGGCTACTTAGTTGGCGCAGGTTACGCACCATTTAATACCCGCGCTGGTATGGCCTTTTATGTACAATCACCCGATTACTCAGCATTGACACTATTAGAGCGCCACAATGAGTTTATCGCTAAATTTTTAGCTACATTGAGCCAATTAGATGAACAGCAGTGGCAGCAGCAAAAGCACGGGCTAACAACTCACATAGCGGAAAAAGATAAGAACTTACGTCTTAGATCACAACGGCTTTGGCTTGCTATTGGAAACCAAGATCACCATTTCCATATGCAGAAAAAATTACTCAACGCCCTAAAAGAACTGACTTTAGCGCAAATGATCATCTATATTCGTTCAACATTTGATGATAATAGACCAAGATATGAACTATTAAGTGTACCCAAAATGAAAAAACAGACAAAAGAGGCTGTTTATTCTCATTCTCTTTGACACTTCATGGCGCTTCATTTAAATTATCAAGTGCTAAATAAAGAAGTGCATAATGATAATAAAAAAAATAATACTTAAAACATTACTGTTCATCATATTTATTCTCAGCTATAGCCCACAAAGCTATGCTGAGCAATCTCTTGATCAACAAACCTTAATGGTCTATTTACCAAGCGCCTTTGTTGCGCTGGTTTTACCGTACCTGCTATTTACCATATATAGACTGCGCCGTTCCCGAAAGCAACTGCGGTTGTCAGAACATCGTTTAAAAAGCACTGTAGAAGGCAGTGGAGACACTTTGTGGGATTGGAATATAAAATCTGGCTCAGTGTTGAGAATAAATGATAAATACATGATGGATAAAAACGCCACCAGTGATTTCCCTCCTAATAAAACTCTTATTCACCCAAATGATGTTGCAAATGTCGCTCTGTTATTAAAGCAGCACTTTGCTGAACAAAGTGCATTTTTTGAAGCCAGCTACCGTATAAAAGATAGCTTAGACCGTTGGCATTGGGTGCTTGATAGAGGAAAGATCATCGAAAAAGATGGCAACCTAAATCCATTGCGCATGACTGGTACTGTGCGTGATATCACCCAACTGAAATCCACAGAGGCACGTCTTAACTTATTTGCAAAATGTGTTGAGTCGCTTACTGATGCGCTCGCAATTTATGACAAAGATTTTAATTTAGTTGATTTAAACCCTAGCTTTTTAAGTCAATTTGGGGGAAATCGCGATAACTACCTAAACAAACCTTTTACTTTGCATGGCTACGAACAAAGCTATATAGATGAAATAAAAAATACCGTAAAACAAACAGATCACTGGCAGCAAGAAGTAAAACTACGCAATAGCGAGCGCAAATTATTACCGATTGAAATTTCAATTGATGAAATAAAAAACGAACAAAATCAAATATGTAATTACGTAATCGTTTACTCTGATCTTACAGAGCGTAAAAAAGCCGAATCACAATTGCATAACTTATCAAACCGCGATCGGACAACCGGCCTGCCCAATCGAAACTTATTTTTTACTAACTTAAAAAAGTTAGCCAGACAAAATGAGCACCATGCTTTACTTGTGTTTGATTTAGATGATTTTAAAAAAATTAATGACTCATTAGGCCATCAACTTGGCGACAGTTTATTAGCAAAATTAGCAATGCGCTTAAATAAACTAACACGAGAAAAAGATGTTTTTTATCGCTTAGGCGGCGATGAATTCGCTTTAGTTATGTCTGGTACAAACGATATCCACACCATTACCCGCATGGCAAAACAATTTTTAGCAGCCATAGCCACTCCATTTAAAATGGCTGGTCATGAACTCGTGATCACTTCAAGTGTTGGTATTGTATTATTTCCTGAAGACGGTAATACCCCTGAACTGCTGCTTAAAAATGCCGATACAGCCATGTATCATGCAAAAAAGAAGGGCAATAGCTACCTGTTTTTTAATGACACGATGAATCGTCAAGCAGTTAAACGCTTACAAATCGAAAACCTTATGCGTTTTGGTTTAAAAGAAGATCATTTTGAAGTGTATTATCAACCAAAAATGAACATTCGTACTGGAAAGTTCACTGGGATGGAAGCATTAGTGCGCTTTATCACCCCTAAAAAAGGGATAATTAGTCCTGGTGTATTTATTCCAATAGCAGAAGAAACAGGACAAATAATTGAGATTGGTGAAGTAGTATTAAACAAGTCATGCAGAGATGTAAAAGAATGGTTAGATGCTGGTTTATTCAACGGTCGTGTTGCCGTTAACCTCTCAGCTAAGCAATTTAGTTTACCTGATTTAACCACCCGCATTGACGTTATACTGCAAAAGAATGAGCTCCCCTCATACTTTTTAGAGCTCGAAATTACTGAAGGTACGGTAATGGATGACCCGCAAGATGCCATTTCAATTATGCGCTCACTTAGCGCACGGGGAATTCATTTAGCTATGGATGACTTTGGAACTGGTTATTCATCACTGGCGTATTTAAAACAATTTCCGTTAAACACATTAAAAGTAGACAAAGCATTTATAGACGACATGAAAACAGAGCGTGGCCGCAACATGGTTGACTCAATTGTAACGATTGCTCATAACCTTGATCTCCATGTGGTTGCTGAAGGCGTTGAGCAAGCAGACCAAATCACTATTTTAAAAGAGTTAAACTGCGAAACCATGCAAGGCTACTATTACTCTAAGCCGCTCTCTAAAGCTGAGTTTACTGTTTTTTTAGAAAAGCAACAAAGTGAATCCGCACTGAGCCTTGTTCATCAAGCTTAAGGCAGCCAAATACACGCTTGCCTCCCGTTACACCGTAAAAGAGCACGTCGATAATGTAAATTAAATAAACACCACGCTACAGGGCCTAACAGCCCTGCAAGGACTATCCAACGCTTTACTGGCATGCCTTTTTTAATCACTTCTAAATACATAATAACAACAAACACAATACTGATTAAAAAATAAAGCAAACCAACAACACCATTCAGGTCAAAAATCAAGCGGGTAGTTTAACCAAAGCTCAAATAAATTTAAAGTGTTATGCTAGGGCGTGTTGACCTTTGTGGATTGAAATTGGTTCAATTTAGGGGCGATTTAATCGCGGCGCGAGGTTTGTAACCTAGTGGGCTAAGTAAAAATCGAGCAAAGCTTCCGCGTCCTGCTCACGCCCCTTACCTACATCCGTGTAGGCAACAAAGAGTTAATCGCCCCTAGGTAGAACCCTTTGGGCAGCGCATGTTTGGCATTTATACTGCGTTATCGCCTATTTATGGGGAACAACCACACGACATAGGCTCTGCCTTGCCTAAATACCAAATAGACTGCTGCAAAATCAATCAAGAAAGGTCAACACGCCCTAAAAATGATGGCGAAAAAAAACCAGCCAAAGCTGGTTTTAAATTACTACGCTATACCTATTTCATTAAAGTGGTGAGGTTTGACTCTCTCACTTTAATAACGTTGGTATGTCTGATTTACTTTTCAGCACGGCCCATAAATTTTTGTTCTGCGGTATTAATACGAATGCGGTCACCCGTAGAAATATGCTCTGGCACTTGAATGATCAAACCCGTTGATAAACGTGCTGGCTTTGAACGTGCGCTCGCAGATGCACCTTTAATTGATGGGTCAGTCTCTTCAACCACTAATTCAACACTTGATGGTAAATCTAAGCCCACAGGTGCGCCATCAATGACTATAACGTGAACACCTTGCGTTTCTTCGTTCACGAATAAAATTTCTTCGCTGATAGCCTCTTTATTCAAGTTGTATGGCGTATAATCTTCGTTATCCATGAATACATACTCTTCACCATCGATGTAAGAGAACATTGACTCACGGCGAATTAAATCTGCCAATTTAAGCATATCGCTATCTTTGAATGTTTCATCAACTTTACTGCCCGTGACTACATCGTATAAACGCATACGATACAAACTACCGCCAGCACGGCCTTGCGGTACAGATCTAACAATATCTTTAACAACTAGCACGCGGCTATTAAACTCTATAGCAGTACCTTTTTTAACTTCACTCGCCTTAGGCATTAGTGTATTCCTATAATTTATAAATCCACAGAAACATACCACGAACTGGGTATTCTTCAATAGAAACAAAGCAACTTAACGATAGTTTTTGTGCAATTAAACAATCAAACGCCGCCTAATGGCGGCGCTGATTATAGTTTAGTCAATCTTAAAAGCGTACTTTTACACCTGCAGATAACTCACCAACATCATTTTTTGTCACTTTATAATAGGTGTATTTAAGTAGTAGCTCGGTATTTTTATATACCGAATAACCTAATGCAGCACCTGCGTACGGCTTAGTGTCATGTTCTTTATGCTCTAACATCGCACCTCCAGTAATACCGCTTTGTATTTCATACTGATGGCGGTATGCACCTAAAAATAACGTTGCACTTAATGACTCTACTGGCTCAAAACGATAGCCAATTTCAGTAGCAATCCCTTTAGGAAGAACTGGTACGTAGCGTGAGTAGTCGATATGAACACCGTCTGGGTTAGTTGTATCTGCCGTTAGCTCAACACGTCCTTGCCCTAAATCAATGTATCTTAAACCAACCTGCCAATTTTTAGTCAGATCATAATAAACACCCAGCGACCAGCTTGTATCTGTATCATCCACTGATATTAAATTTACGTCGTTATCTGGTTTAGCTAATGCACTTTTTGCTTTAGCTTGTCCTAAGGTCCCCTCTATCGACCATGTATCAGCCATTGCACTAGTACTCAACAAACAACTTGTGGTAATAATTGCAAAACCTGGTAGTAGTGACTTTCTACGGCTAATAACAAGCACTGAAATCAATAATAACCCTAAGCCTCCCATACTGCCTCCTGATGATTTATTACTAATGGCAACTGACTTAACTGCTTTAACAGTGACTTCAACTTGCGCCGCTGATTTAGCTCCTTTACTATCTTTAATAGTGTAATCAATTGTATCCACTCCTTCAAAGCCAACTTTTGGTGTGTACTGCAATGTACCGTTTACATTAATTGCTGTACTTCCTTGCATGGCTTTTGCGTTTACAATAAATAACTCATCGCCATCTATATCTGTATCGTTACGAAGTACGTCAATTTCTATTGATACTTGATCGTTTGTTGATGCCGTATCAAACACTGCAGTTGGTGCATTATTAGTTACAAGGTTCACTTTAGCGGTGCTATTTGATGTACCACCTTGTCCATCACTGATACTGTACTCAATCGTTGCAACACCAACAAACGCTGCAGGCGGAGTATAAAGCAACTGATTTTCAACAATACTCACTTCGCCAAAATCAACGGTTACACCAGTAAGTGACAGTGAATCACCATCCAAATCTGTATCATTTTTTAATACATCAATTGTAATAGATTCACCTGCACCGATCGTTACCTCATCTGGATTAGCTTGCGGTAATTGGTTTGTGGAGCGAGCAACTGCTACGCCACCTGGGTCAACAATAGAGCGGTTTGCTTTTCCATCATCATCATTTGGGCCGCCATCAACAATTTGTAGTTGTACACACCATGACCCTTCAATTAGCCCTGTGGTCCATTCATTACTGCGTGGTGGTGGACAATAACCTGGCTCGCCTGCCGCCGAGAGTATTTGGTTCTCGCCTGTTGTTACAAAATCAACCCACTCGCCTTCTTTTAGCTTTCTATAAACCGAGTTTTGCGAAATTGGGTTTCTTTGTGGCAGCACAATACTGTAAGTATCGCCTGCATTAGGTAAACCTGAGGCGATAAAGTCAAATAACCCGCCAATATTTACCGCATCATTATCTGCTGGCAATTCACTATCGAGCAATTGTACACCACCGGTTGCATTTTGTGAGACCGTGATCCCTTTTCTGATACAGACGCCAGGTTCACCTTCAACCAAGAACTCATCACTATCTTTGGCTTGCTCTTGCATAACATTACATTCACTGATGGCATCAAGGTAATCAGGAATACCGTCATTATCGCTATCGCTGTAACCTTCTTGATCGTCTGGAATTAAATCTCCATCGGAGTCTTGCTCTGTTAATGTTGCAAGAGCCTCAATAACCTCAACATAGACTTCTTTGGTTGTTGATAAACGAGGTTCACCATCATCTTCTGCCGTTACTGATACTTTGTAAACACCCGCAGTAAGAGACTGTGTTGAGAAAGTAAATTCACTCTCATTCGTACTGGTATTGATAAGCTCATTATCAATAGATAGCCAACTCAAGCTAACGTTATCGTTTGGATTCACATCCTCGACAAGCCCTGTAATGGTGACAAGTTCCTCACCGATAGTCACCAACGATCTACCTTGCCCACCTTGATGAACAGATGTTGTAATTGTTGGTGCTACGTTATCTTCAACAATAGTAATCGTGGCTGTTGATCTCGCGCCTAGGTTCAGCGTATCAGCCAGTGAAATTGTAATTGTTTCATTGCCTTCAAGCTCTGAGTCAGCAAATACAGTGAAGTTAACTCGCCCTTGAACACCACTTTCAATGATTAATTCACCTGATGTTAAATTGTGATCTGAACTATCAGCAGTTCCTAAAACTGTATACGGTATAGTTACTGGATATACAGGTGATTCACCATTTAAGAATACACTAAACATGTGTGTCTGATCTTCAGCAACTTGACTATCTTTGCTCAAAGAAATCAGTGGATTAATATTAATGTTTTGTGTCGCGATTGCCTCAAGTCCATTACCATCAACTGCTTTCCAATACACTAAATGGCTACCTGGAGCAAAGAGTATATTTGAGCTTACCAATGATACCCCGATTCGATTACCTTGACTGTCGGATGCAAGCGGAACCCCTAAGTTCACTTTAGTAAATAACCCCTTCGCATTAACATTAACATCGGCCGGTGTTTCAATAGTTGGCAAACCTATGTCCAGTTGATTTATTGTTAACTTAGCCGTTGATTTACTACGCGCTTTATCAGGGTCTTCAATCAAATAATTAATTTGAATAGTACCCTGCGTACTTGCTTGCGCATTATAAACAACCAATCCATTTTCAATAGTGACAGACCCTACGCTTGCATTTACTCCTATTATATTTAATTGCTGCTCATCAGCGTCCGTGTCGTTTGCCAGCACATCAAGCGTGTAAATGTTCTGCTCGTTTTCATCAAACGAGAATACATCAGGATTTGCCACAGGAAGGTCATTCACCGAGGTTACATTTAAGCTCGCTGTAGCGACTGCAGATTGCTCTGCGCCATCACTTGCTAAATACGTAAAGCCATCAGCACCAAAGTAGTTCAGGTTTGGCGTGTAAGTAAACGACGTTCCTTGCTGACTTAATGTACCAAACTGCGGTTGTGACATAATAACTAATGTTAATACATCCCCATCAGCATCTGTTATCGTTGGTGAAAACGAAATTGCGTTATCTTCAAGTAAACTCAGCGAAATACTTTGCGCAACTGGCGCTTCATTTGTGTCATTAACCGTAATTGAAAACGATACTAAACTAGCACTTAACTGCGCATCACTGACGCTGATCACAATGCCTGCTTGCGTGCCTACATCATCATTTGTCGGAGTGCCACTAAGCTGACCTGTCGCTGCATCGAAGTTTGCCCAACTTGGCTTGTTCGTGATGCTAAAGCTCAGCGTATCACCGTCCATGTCTTGTGCGCTTGGTGTAAAGCTATACGCTTCATCCTCGTTCACTTGCGTTGCGGGTATCCCACTGATACTTGGTGCATCATTGGTATTGATTACCGTAATGCTAAATGGCGCTAAGCTTTGCGTTTGCGTGCCATCACTCACACTGATAATTATATTGCTGTAACTGCCTACTTGCTCATTCAGCGGGGTGCCGCTTAATTCGCCCGTTGCGCTGTTAAAGCTTAACCAACTTGGTTTGTTACTGATACTAAACGTTAAGGTGTCGTTGTCTGTATCACTCGCTGTAGGGATAAATTGATAGCCGC
>NZ_LHPH01000020.1:0-90814 GCF_001298125.1 Pseudoalteromonas porphyrae
ACCTGCTCAATGAATTCTGAATTTATTTAATATCTTTCGATATTGAATTGACTGTGCCGAATAATTATTAAAAATAACTATTCTGTTGGTCACTCAGTTTCTCTTTCGAGAAATCACATTGAGACTCTAAATTTTTTGCCTTGCTTACCTATCTAAAAAGAAAGTTAAGTTCGGCTGTTAGAACTCAATCTGTACGAGTGCCCACACAGATGATTGCTTTATATTGTTAAAGAACGTTGCGATTAAAGTTAAACTTTATCTCGCTAGGGCTGCGCATATTACGCTTTCCTATTTTTTTGTCAACACTTAAATTTAAACTTTATAAAAATTCAAACTCAAGTTTTACTCGACTCACTGATTAACTCTTGCCCCGCTAAGCGTTGCTGTCTGCCGTCTCAGTGGGGTCGCATTATAGGGCGCGGTTGATTTTACGCAAGCGTTTTTTAAAGAAAACTTGAAACAACGCACCGTTCGTTCAGTTTATGAGCTAAACAGCATAAAACCCTAAGTTATCTGTATAAAATACATACCAACGTTCTCAAAGAGGATCTTCAGTATTGTCGATTATTAGTATTTCGCAAGTTTTTAATACAAAAAAGCGCCATCCACTTTGGCGCTTTCTAAAATTCAGCTATAAATTGATTAATATAAGATACTGTATAGCTTTCTTCTGTATTTAGCAGCCAAACTATCACCATCGGGTAAAGAGGCTATAATAGCTAAGTAACTTACTTTGGCATCGGCAAAGTTCAAATCTCTTTTCAATACAGTAAAGAGTAATTCTAATGCAGGCTCTTTCTTGCCAGCTTGATCGTATGCTGCACTTAACTCTACTTTTAATTCAAGATCATTAGGGTATTTTTCAACTTTCGCTTGAAGTGCTTTTAGCTCTGGCGATTCTTGTGCTTGAAGAGCTTGCTCACACTTTGCTTGAATATTTGTAAAATATGCATCTCGGTCTGTTTCGTCCACCGAGCCTAATAATGCATGTGCATCATCGAGCTTATGTATTTGAATGCAGATATCTGCTAATACTAATTTTATACGCGCATTGGTGTTATCCAATTCATACGCTTGCTTAGCAAAATTAAACGCTTGATTTAAATCTTGTGCAATGAGTGCTTGCTTGGCTTGTTCTAACAACATTTCGTGAGGTTGTGGTAAGTGCTTACTTAATGCTTCTCTTATTTGAGTTTCAGCTTGTGCACCAGCTAATACATCGACTGGGGCTGAATCTTTCAATAATACTAATGTTGGTAACGTTTGCAGCCCAACTTGCTGTGCTAGTTGTGCTGCGAGTGCTTGCTCTGCATCACAATCTAATGTGGCGATCAAAATATAGTCACCATAATCTTTTGCTATTGTTTGTAAAATAGCAGCTTGAGACTGACACTCAGGGCTTTGTGCTGAGAAAAAGCTTAATAGAACTAGTTTTTGTTGTGATGTTTCACCCAGAACTTGCTGAAGATTTTGCGGATTAACATTTACCATATTATTCATTGCGATTGATTGCCATATCAGACTATTTAGGGTTTTATATGGAGGCAAACATAATAATTACAAGCCATAAACCAAAAAGGTATTTTATGAAATTTCATAGTCTATATGCTGCACTTATACTGCTTAGTCCACTTGCAAGCTCAACAACGTTAGATCTGGAATTAGATAAAACGATGCCTGCTATTGAAAAGTTTTACTTAGATTTACACCAATCACCCGAACTTTCATACCATGAACAACAAACGGGAGCTAAGCTTGCAAAGAGATTACGGACGCTTGGCTTTGAAGTAACCGATAACATAGGCGGCTACGGTGTCGTTGGCATGTATAAAAATGGTGATGGCCCAACAGTTATGATCCGTACTGATACCGATGGCTTGCCAATTACAGAACAAACGGGCAAAGCTTACGCATCAAAGGTCACAGTAATAAATGACGAAGGGGCTAAGGTTGGAGTAATGCATGGTTGTGGTCACGATATTCATATGAGTTCGTTTATCGGCACTGCACAACAGTTAATGCTGCATAAAGGTGCTTGGCAAGGTACTTTGATGATGGTGGCACAACCTGCAGAAGAAGTAGGTGGCGGCGCAAAAGCGATGCTTAAAGAAGGTTTATTCACCAAATACCCTACTCCTGATCATGTAATTGCTTTACATGTTAGTGCCGGTGTTCCTGCTGGTAAAGTAAGCATGAAGAATGAATATACTATGGCAAGTGTAGATTCAGTGGATATAACTGTCAAAGGTAAAGGTGGTCATGGCGCTTATCCACATTTGACAGTTGACCCTGTGGTGATTGCATCACGAATAATTTTGGCGCTGCAAACAATTACTAGTCGTGAATTATCTCCTCTTGAACCATCAGTAATTACGGTAGGCTCAATCCATGGTGGATCAAAACATAATGTCATTTCAAATGAGGTGAAACTACAACTAACATTACGTAGTTATAATCCTAAAATTCGCGAGCAACAAATTGCAGCGATCAAACGTATTAGTAGTGGTATTGCGTTTAGTGCGGGCTTAACTGAAGAGTTATTACCCGTTGTTTATGTACATGAAGATGAGTCGATCCCTTCAACTTATAATAATCCAGCTCAAACTGATCTTGTACGCAGTGCGATTAGCGCCGCAATTGGCCAGAGTAATGTACTAGAAACAGAAGCGGTTATGGCTGGGGAAGATTTTGGCCTATATGGCCGCACAGATAAAAAAATTCCTATTACCTTATTTTGGTTAGGTGGTGTAGAGCAAGGCCACTATCTAGCAGCTCAAAAATCAGGGGCAACTTTACCTTCTCTGCATTCCAGTAAATTTGCTCCTGACTATAAAACTGCAATCCCAACGGGTATTACCGCGATGAGTAATGCAGCGGTGGCTTTATTTAACCAATAAACTTATGCAGTTTTGGCTTTTGGTTTGGCTTTTCTTTTAAAACGTCGCTTTGGCGACGTTTTTGGTAATTGCGCAAACACGTTGCTGTTACAATTTTTGGCTAATTCAACAAATCCTACTAAATCAGCTAATAAAGGATTTAAAAATTGTTGATAACTCATTTGTTGTTCTGCAATATTACTCAGTGACGCTTCCCATTTTGCAGTTAAATCTGGACTGGCTAAACCGTGTGGCAACGCACTGATCAATGCCTTACCTGTATCAGTTGCTAAAATAAGTTTGCCTTGGCGCTTTAAAAATTGCCTTTTAAATAACAATTCTAAAATACCCGCTCTGGTTGCTTCGGTTCCTAAGCCATCCGTTTCTTTTAATATTTTTTTAATCTCTGGATCTTTAACATAACGGCTAATGCCTGTCATCGCGCCAAGCAATGTAGCATCATTAAAATGGGCCGGTGGGCTGGTCATTTTATCGATAACTTCGCCCCGCTCACAATGTAACTTTTGACCTTTTCTTAAAGGAGGTAAGATCTGCTCATCTTTTAATGCTGTTTTTCCCATCAGTACTTTGAAACCTAAACTCACATCTTGCTTTGCGTTAGCTTTAAAAACACCACCATTAATTGTTATTTCTGCTTTTGTTTCGTTATAAATATAGTCAGGATAAAATTGGATTAGATAATGACGACAGATCAATCCATACACTTTACTTTCTTCCGCATTCAAACTTACTGACTTTAGCTGCTTAGCTGTAGGAGTAATGGCATGATGCGCCGCAACTTTACTGTCGTTAAAACACTTACCGCGTTTGCTAATATCAGCGCCTTGGCAATTTGCATCACTTTGACCACCATTAATAACAATTGCCTTTATTATACTCGCAGCTTCTTGATGATGATCTTTAGGTAAATAACGATTATCTGAACGGGGGTAGGTAATGAGCTTATGACGCTCATATAAATTTTGGCAAATATCCAATACCTTTTGTGCAGGCATTGAAAATGCTTTGGCAGCATCTATTTGTAATGCTGATAAATTATATGGCAAAGGGGCCTGTTGTTTTTTCTGCTTTTGTTCAAGCGCTGTGATTTCACCAGGTTGATTAGAAATACGTGACGCAACATTTTCAGCAAGTCCACGGTGAAGTACTCTTCCCTCTTCATCTTGATAAGGTTCACAGGCTTTACTTGGTTGCCACTTTGCAGAAAATGTCTCTTTATTTTCTGTGCTTAGGTGGGCAAATACTTCATAAAATGGCTTCGCTATAAAGTTAGCTATTTCATTATCGCGATTTACCACTAAACCTAAAATAGGCGTTTGTACTCTACCTACCGATAATACATTACCAAACCCTGCTTTTTGACCTGCAAGTGTATAGGCACGCGTTAAGTTCATACCGAACAGCCAATCAGCTCGAGAGCGGGCTAAAGCAGATACACTTAACGGAATAAAATCTCGATTTGAGCGCACATTTTGCAATGATTTTTTAACTGCGCTCACATTCAAATCACTAATCAATAAGCGTTGAATACTCTGCTTTTTAGTTTGTGATAATTTTACTTGTTCGATTACTTCATCCACCAGTAACTGACCTTCGCGGTCCGGATCGCCAGCGTGAACAAGCTGTTCAGCTTGTTTGATTAATTTTTTAAGTACAGTAAGTTGTTTACGAGTTTTAGGTTTTGCCTTTAACTGCCATTGCTGTGGAATGATAGGTAAGTCATCAAAACGCCATTTTTTATATTGTTCGTTATAATCATCTGGTTCTGCTTGCTCTAGCAAATGGCCTATACACCAAGAAACACAATCACCATTAGCAACTTCAATATAGCCGTCATGTTTTTTATGGGGTTTTGGCAACGCATCGGCAATTGCACGACCAAGTGAGGGTTTTTCAGCAATGTATAATTTCATAATAACGCGCCACAACAACTGTTTATATAAACAGTATTTTAGCACAGGTAAATTAGATGGGGAATTATTAAGCCTGTGAGGTCATATCGCGTTTTTTTAAAACTAAATATATTAATGGTAGATAACACACAACCACCGTAGCTATGTTTATAATAGGTAATAATGTTTTATACATCATAGTACTATATGAAAGATCCCAAAGGTGGCGATCAAGCAGCCTAAACAACTGTAAAATTGGGGCCCCTAAAACCACTAATTGCCCCAATATGCTTTGCCATAAATACACTTTATCTTTAATGGCTAGATATGCAATTAATGCCATCCAAGCTAGATCATTGAATGCCCAAACGACATACCGATATACATATATACCGTCATCTAAATTTTTTAAAGGATCGTGTATAAGCGTACCGTAAAGAAAAAAAGCGGCGGTTATCGAAACAAAACGAAGTGCAAAAAAATCTTTACGTAAATAGAAAACAAAAATAGCTGGGCTTAAAATAAACACCCAGCTATTTTCCAAAATTAAAATAAACTTCAAAAACCAATCAGCCATAGCTATTTTTTATCTGGTTTCTTATCATCATCGTCATTGCCACCGCCATTACCTGGCATATAGCTATACTTGTCTATTTTTCTCATAAGTCACTCCGTTACACTTGTTAAGGAAAATTTACTTTATGCTAAAAAAAGTACTTTGCCAAGTATCATTAACGAACTTCTATTGGATCTGATTCTTTCGCTTTACCTTGCATTATAGAAATCTCAACACGCCGATTACGGCGTCTATCAGTATCCGTTTCATTTGGCACTAATGGGCGGGTTTCTGCGTGACCAACAACCATCATTCTTGTTTTATCAAACCCTTGTGCTTTTTGCATTTCTGTGGCAACGGCAACAGCACGCTTAGATGACAAGTCCCAATTATTGGTATATAACTCATTAGAAACTTGAAAATCATCGGTATGCCCAGAGACTGTAATTTCACCTGGCACATCTTTTAATAACGTCGCAATATCACGAATAATTGGTTTAAATTTAGGTTGTAAAAATGCACTACCTGAAGGAAATGAACCATTTTCACGGATCCGAATAATAATTTGCTGACCAAGTGATTCAAGCTCTATTGCACCATCTATGATTTGCTGCTCCAACTGTTGAGCAATTTTTTTAACGAGTTCATTTACTTGTTCTTGATCAGCCGCCGCTGTTGATTGCTCTGATGACTGCTCTTGTGCAGTACTTTGAGATTCACCACCGCGCTTATCGCCGCGCTGCTCTTGACGACCACCTGCAGAGCTTTCATCGCCCGCTTGAAACTCTAGCATTTGCTGTGTCATTTCGACGGTTTGTTGCTGAATAGTCTCTATAGGTGTTGGCTCAGGTTTACCGGGGGTAAACTCCATGGCAATCACGGACGTTCCTTTTGGAATATCTTTAACTTCTATTTTATTTTGAACACCAAAAGCAAACTTCATCGAACCCGCAATTTGCTTAAACTTGAGGACATCCATTTCAGAAAACGCGAGCAAAAGTACAAAGAAGCACATCAACAATGACATTAAATCAGCAAAGGTTCCCATCCATGCGGGCAGACCAGGTGGTGGGCATTTGCACTCTTGATCAGACATGCTTACTCCTCAGTATCCACTTTACGTTTTGATTCTGGTAAGTAGTTTTTCAAAATACCTTCTATTACTTTTGGGTTTTGGCCATCTTGAATACCCAAAACTGCATCTAGAATCAAACGCTGGTTCATTGCTTCTTCTTCTTTACGCAGCTCTAATTTCACTTGAATTGGAATTGCTACAACGTTCGCTAAAAATGCGCCGTATAATGTGGTCAAAAGCGCTACCGCCATTGCAGGTCCTATCGCTTTTGGATCATCCATGTTTGACAACATTGCCACTAACCCAATGAGCGTACCAATCATACCCATTGCAGGGCCTATATCAGCCAGTGATTTAAATAAACCGGCCCCCGTTTCATGGCGAGTAAGGGTTAAAGAAATATCTTTTTGTAATGTAGCGCGCACAACATCAGCATCGTGGCCATCTACAAGCATATCGACACCTTTGCGCATAAATCCGTTAGGGATTTCAGCCTCTTCAAGCGCTAAGAACCCTCCTTTACGTGCTGAATCAGCAAGTTCAACTGCTTTTTCAATAAGTTCTTCAGGAGATTCAATCTTAAACATGAATGCTTTGGTTACAACTTTACCTATTCCAAGAAACTGAGACATTGTAAAGTTAGATAAAACAATAAACAGTGAACCGCCAAATACGATAACCACTGACGGTGTATTGTAAAACATCGCCATTTCACCGCTACTACTCATAAACATGGACATGACAATTAAGCCAATAGCTCCGAGAATACCTATTATGGTTGCTAAATCCACTTATCCCTCCAGAGGAATCGATACATTGCTGCCACTGACAACAAATTTTTATTATTAAGCGCTTATCGGCAATTTATTGAAATACTTAAATCATTTCATATAAATAAATTAAGAATATCGAGCTGTATTTTGTTCAATTTAATTAAGTATTACAGTAAATCTCGCATTAACCTATTCTTATACTCCAATGTATTTACGAGCAAAACCAATTATTAATTAAAAAAAACACATCAGTCTTTGACCTAGTTTAGCATTCCCCCTAAAATTGGCCTCAAATTTCTATCATCTAAGTTAAATTCTGTATGGCGACTAAAAAACCAGAAAACCTCAGTTTTGAGCAAGCACTCGAAGAACTTTCATTAATCGTCACACAAATGGAGCAAGGAGAGTTATCTCTTGAGCAGTCATTAAAACAGTTCGAACGTGGGATTTCACTAGCGGGGGCATCATCGAATAAACTACAACAAGCAGAGCAAAAAGTAGCTATTCTAATGGGTAATAATAACCAATCATCGCTTACAACTTTTGATAATGATTTGGATTAATCGGTGCCATTAAAAGAACAAATAAAACAGGCTCAACACGATGTTGAAACAACCCTTAATCAGTATTTTAAACAGCCTCTAGATACAGACGAAACCATTAAAAATGCAACTCATTATGGTGTTTTAAATGGTGGCAAACGTATACGCCCATTTTTGGTATACGCCACGGGGAAAATGCTAGGCGCAAACAAACAAGATCTTGATATTCTCGCAGCTGCCATAGAATGTATTCATAGTTATTCGCTTGTACATGATGATTTACCTGCAATGGATGATGATGACTTGCGCCGTGGTCGGCCAACATGCCATATAATGTATAGTGAGGCACAAGCTATATTGGCAGGTGATGCACTACAAACATTAGCATTTGAATTAATTGCCAATCATCAATTTAAAGTGCCTGCTCAGCAACAATTAAAAATGATTGCCGTATTGGCTAAAGCATCTGGAATTGAGGGTATGGTTGGTGGGCAAGCGTTAGATATTGCTGCTACGGATAAAGTGATTAGCTTATCTGAACTCGAACGCATGCATAATTTAAAAACAGGTGCATTATTAAACTGCGCTATAGCGCTAGGTGCCATGTGTTCTATAAATACAAATGAGCGTACACTACAACAGCTAAGAATTTTTGGAAATGCAATTGGGTTGGCTTTTCAGGTACAAGACGATATCCTAGACGTTGAAGGCGATACATACACACTCGGAAAACCACAAGGCTCTGATATCGCAGCAAATAAAGCAACTTACCCTGCAATATTGGGCTTAGATGGCGCAAAAGAAAAAGCACAATCATTACTCAATCAAGCACTCAATGCGCTAGCTGAAATTGATGCTGATACACGTGAACTCGAAAACTTGGCAAAATATATTGTTGAACGCGATTATTAAATATAGCTCAACAATGAGTAAACAATGACGTACAAAATAACTAAAAAATCAGAGTAACATTGCGCTATAATGACCTCTGGTTAGCGAAGGATGTATTAAAAATCATGACACTTGATAGTAGCAAGTATCCATTATTAGGTTTGGTTGATGAACCAGCCCAACTGCGTGATTTAGCGCAAGAAAAATTACCTGCATTTAGCAATGAGTTGCGTGAATATTTACTTAATTCAGTCTCGCAAAGCAGTGGCCACCTTGCGTCAGGCTTAGGCACTGTAGAACTTACAGTAGCACTTCATTATGTTTATAACACACCTGATGATCGTTTAGTCTGGGATGTAGGCCATCAAGCCTACCCGCACAAAATTTTAACTGGTCGGCGTGACCAAATGCATACCATTCGTCAAAAAGATGGCTTACACCCTTTTCCTTTTCGCGAAGAAAGCCGATACGATACTTTTAGTGTTGGTCACTCAAGTACTTCAATCTCAGCAGCATTAGGAATGGCGATTGCTGCTCAAAAAGAAGGGAAAGGCCGTAAAACCGTCGCTGTTATTGGCGATGGGGCAATTACTGCGGGTATGGCATTTGAAGCAATGAATCACCTAGGTGATGTTAAATCTGACATGTTGATCATTTTGAATGACAACGAAATGTCGATTTCGGAAAATGTTGGCGCACTAACTAATCATTTTGCACGGATTTTATCTGGCAGTTTTTATACAAATATTCGCGAAGGTAGTAAAAAACTTTTATCTGGTGTGCCACCAGTGAAGCAATTAGCCAGTCGAATGGAAGAGCATCTTAAAGGCATGGTTATCCCGGGAACTTTCTTTGAAGAACTCGGTTTAAACTATATTGGCCCAATTGATGGCCATGATGTGAATATGCTGGTTGATACACTACGTAACATGCGTAATTTAAAAGGCCCGCAGTTACTGCATATTAAAACTCAAAAAGGCAAAGGCTATAAACCAGCTGAAGCTGATCCTATTGGCTATCATGGCGTACCTAAGTTTGACCCTGCTATTTCAAGCCTACCAAAATCAAAACCAAGCGCAGCCACGTTCTCTAAAGTATTTGGCGATTGGCTATGTGATATGGCAAGCCAAGATGAAAAGTTGATGGCAATTACCCCGGCCATGCGTGAAGGTTCAGGCATGGTTCGATTTTCAAAAGAGTATCCGGAACAATATTTTGATGTTGCCATTGCTGAACAACACGCTGTTACTTTAGCGGCTGGTTTTGCATGCGAAGGGCTGAAACCGGTTGTTGCAATTTACTCTAGTTTTTTACAGCGTGCGTATGATCAGCTCATTCACGATGTTGCGTTGCAAAATCTCCCTGTACTATTTGCTATAGACCGTGCGGGTATTGTTGGCGCTGATGGTGAAACCCACCAAGGCGCATACGATTTAAGTTTCATGCGTTGCATTCCAAATATGATTATCATGACACCTAGTGACACCAATGAGTGCCGTCAAATGTTGTATACCGGCTATCGTTGTAACAGCCCTGTTGCGGTTCGTTATCCTCGTGGTAGTGCTGGCACGACTGAGATCAGTGAGCAAATGAGTGAACTTGAGATTGGTAAAGGCCGAGTCATTAAACAAGGGACTAAAATCGCAATTTTATCTTTTGGTACGTTACTTGAAAATGCACAATTAGCCGCAGATGAACTAGGTGCTAGTCTCGTTGACATGCGCTTTGTTAAACCGCTTGATACCGTCTTAATAGACACATTATTAGCAGAGCATGATGTTATCGTTACACTTGAAGATAATGCGATTGTCGGTGGTGCTGGGTCTGCGGTTAATGAATATTTAGCAGCTATGAAAGCAACCGCTAACATTTTAAACTTAGGTATTCCAGATGAATTCATCAAGCATGGTACACAAGAGCAAATGCATGATGAAATGGGGCTAGGAGAGCAAGGTATTCTCACTGCAATTAAACAGTTTATTGATTAATTACCTGATTAATTTCCTCATGTCACAGAAATAAAAAAGGAGCCTAAGGGCTCCTTTTTTATATTTTAAATTGCCTTATCGCATCCAAATTTTTATATCGGCGAGACCATTTGCCTGTAAAACACTGAGTTGTTGTTCAACATTATGAGTTTGTTCAAATTCAAATGCATCAAGCTGTTCATCAAACGTAATATTAGCAGCCCCGTCACCACCACGCTTTTTGACCTGCTGTAGAGCAATATCTGCTAGATTGACAGAGGTTTCCCAGCCAATTACTTGCCCACCTAAAAGTGGTAATGGGTAAAATGAAAAACCGATTGATGCTGTTAAATTTATATTACTGCCATTGGGTAATTTAAAGGTATGAGAGGCAACGGCTTTGCACAACTCTGATACGTAACTATCAATTGATGCACGTTTGAAATCTCGTAGTAATAATAAAAACTCATCACCACTCCAACGAGCAACATAATCAGAGCCCTGTGTACGGGTATTCAATAATGCAGCCATTTGTTGTAAACAACTATCTCCACCTAACGGGCCATAAGCATCATTTATGCGGCTAAAATTATCAAAATTAATAATAAGTAAAACTAAAGATTTCCCCTGCGCTTGTAACGACTGAGAATTACGTTGGAAATGCTCAATATCTTTTGGTAATTGATCAAACAAAAAGCGACGACTCCTAAGCCCTGTAAGTTCATCTGAGTGACTTACAAGTTTTAGCTGGGAGTTAACTTGGTTAAGCTTATCATTAGCTTCACGTAGCTCTGTTGTGCGCTCAGTTACCTGACTTTCAAGAGCTGCTTGCTTACGTCGTTCTTGCTTTCTAAACACCCAAAACACAAGGTAGAATAACAAAATAAAGCTGCTGGTAATGAGTAACCTAAAATAAATGGTTTCATCAAAACGTCTTGGTACTACAAACGCGTATTCGGTACTTTGAGCCTTAACCCAATCTTCACCTTGTCGCTTTGCTTCAAGTTGAAATAAGAATGGCCCTGGCGGTAAATTAGTATAAATGGCTTCACGACGAGTATTGGCATAACGCCAATCACTATCTAAACCACTAAGTCGATACCTAAATTCAATACTCGTCGGCGCAGAATAATCAATCGCTGTGTATTTAAGCGTAATATCCCGCTCATCGGTTTCAAGCTCAGGATTATCTCCTAAAGCTGCCGTAGCGAGTGTACGTAACCCTGTATTTAAACTTTCGACTTTTGGACGTAAAGGTTTAATACCGAAGAGTTCAATATCTTTAGGTATTTCAACAACACCCTGTAAACTCGGATACCACATTGAATTACCCGATTCAGCAACGGCATCATGACCTAAACCAGTGCAACACTGACTTGCTTTACCATCTAATTGGCGATCAAAAGAAGATATCACTTGCTCTACTTTTAAACTTTCAATGTCGCCACTAAATTGCTCAACCGGCATTCGATACACACCTTTCATGGTGCTAACCCAAATACGCTTTAGTTTTTCATCGTAACGCAAACTAAAAATCGACCCATATGGTAAGCCATTTGACGCATCAAGTTGATGCCACTGCCCTTGAGTACTGCGATAAAATAACCCATCATTTAACGAACCTATTAATATACCTACACCATCAATATGTAAGATACTCGTAATATAGGCGCTTTCTAAGCTTGTTTGATCACCTATTTTTTCAATACCACGATCGGTAAAATAATACGCCCCTTTACTTGTTCCTATTAGGCCAAAGTTTGCCTTATCGAGCACATAAGTAATAAACTTACTGCCTAAAAATGCATTGTAAGCAAAGGGTGTTAAACCACCGTAGCTCAATCTATACATACCTCGGCCTGTCCCAATCCAAAAGCCTCCCTTGTTGGAGCGACTGATCGCAAATACAGGGTTATCTTTTAGTGCTCGCCCAGGGACTGTGTATAAGGTTTTATTTTCATAGAAAAAAACACCTCGCCCTGTCGCTATATAAAGTCTATCGCCATCAAACTGTAAATCATGAACTGCCGCGCGGCCATATTGATTGCTCGGTATTTTATTTATAAAGTTTTTATCTAAATCAAAGTAGCCTACGCCACTTCGATTAGCGACCCATAATCGTCCATCCGGTGCTTGGCTAATAGCCATAACGGCTTCTGTCATTTGTGATATTGCAGAATGACGTTCAATCCTCCCTTCATGAGCAAGCCATAACCCCTCACTAAAGCTGGCAAGCCAAATGTTGTTTTCTTTATCACGGTATAAGTCCGCAAACCAAATACTTTGGTCAAGCTGACTGGGTTCAACCCATTGCCAGTCGCCCGAATTATCCCTAAACAATAAACGTCCGTACGTTGAAATCCAGAGCGCCCCATCAGAGTCACTCATAAATTTATAAACAGCAGAATTATTTGCATTTGGGAGGGGAAAAGATCTTAGTTCATCATCAAGGTCTAAAAAGTAAGCGCCTAACTCGGATGCCAAATACAAGTTACCTTCAAGCCAAGCTAAGTCGTGAATAATCGTTTGTGCTAATCGTTCAGGTAAGGAGACTTTAGCAGTAAGTTCTAAGCGTAATTTAGCAAAATCAGAGGATGAGTTAGTTAACCGTAATAAGTGACGTTCATTTACTAGCCATATCCCATCTGATGACAAGGCCATTTTACTGACTGAACCAACAATTTGTGTGATAGGGGTAGCGTTTGCTGCTAAGACTTGATTACTTGTATCTAGGCTTAAACTAATTTGGTTTCGAGGCACATAATATAAGCCATTAGCAGCAATCCAGATGCTCCCTTTACCATCTTCGAGTACATCTCGTACAGGGCCTTTAACATTAAATTGTTGCGCAGCCATGGTGGTTGGATCAATAACAACAATACCATCTTTGGTACCAATCCATAAATAACCATCGCTATCGACTAACAATTTATTAATACCATTACTTGGCAAAAAGTGGCTATTTAAGGTGTTGTAGTTGGTGAAGGTGTTACCATCAAAGCGGCTCAGACCAAATTGAGTACCCAACCACATATAACCCTGCTCATCTTGCACAACACTTTTAAGTGATTGTGAAGGCAAACCATTTTGTGTATTCCATTGCTTTACAACATAGTCTGTAATTGATGCCTTGCTCGGCATACTGCATAGCAGCACGGTAACAACCAATAAAAATCGCATCATAACGTCAACACCTTATTGCAAAGAACGAATACCAATTGTATTAAGCAAGTGGTCGATTATAGTGATCAAAAAAATAATCCTAAAACAATTCGACTATTGCTCCTGCACCGCCATTTCCCCATCCATGTGATTCTATAAACGCCAACGCTGCTTTGTTTAATGAACTATTTAATATAAAGCTTTAAACCTAAGACGATCAGAGCGGTAAATAGCCCAATTTGAACAATGCTTGAACACAAATTAATGAAAATATACCCGCTAAAATATCATCAGCCATTATGCCAAAACCACCATGCACACGCTTATCAAGTAAACGAATAGGGCCAGGCTTAAAAATATCAAAAAAGCGAAACAATAAAAAACCAACTAACAGAGATTGCCAACTCAGCGCAGCACCAATCATGGTAATGTAAAACCCGGCAACTTCATCCCACACAATCGCAGGATGATCGTGCACACCTAAGTCATCTGCGGTTTTGCCACATGCCCATATCCCAAAAACACTTATAACTACAGCAAAAACTATTTGTAACCACAGTGGATAATGCATAGTGATAAAAATAAACGGCAATGCTGCAAACGTGCCAAAAGTACCGGGGGCTTTAGGTGCTAGTCCTAAGCCAAAACCCAAACCAAAAAATTGATGTGGACGTTTTAAATTAAATTTTGAGGGGTTATTCAAACCGACTCCTTGGTAAAGTGTTCAAAGCCTGTACGGTCATATTCTAATTTATTACCGTCGAGCATTAGCTCAATTAGCCCTTCACCACTTTTTATTTGACCAATACAGCTCGCATCGACACCATATTGACGTAATTTCATTTCTAGCATGCTTTTATTACTGTCAGGTACAGTAAATAACAACTCATAATCATCGCCATAATTAAGAATAAAAGGCAGCTGTTGATCTCGCTTTAAAGTAGCGCGCATTGCATCTGAGGTTGGAATATTATTAACATTAATGCTCGCATTGACCTGTGACATACCAACTATATGGCCAAGATCAGCTAATAAACCATCAGAAATATCTATCGCTGAAGATGCAAAACCACGTAAAACTTGACCTGCAGCAACGCGCGGAGTTGGATAATCAAACCGTTGATTAACATATCTTAGGTGTTCTGGCGCTATATTTAAACCTTGTTTTCGAGCCTCTATAGCCAAACCCGCATCGCCTAGAGGTCCAGTAACATAAATCCAATCACCTATTTTAGCACCACTACGACGTAGCGCTTTACCTTCTGGCACAATACCTTTGGCGCAAATAGTAATACTTAAAGGGCCTTGTGTAGTGTCACCACCGATAATTTGTACATTAAAGTACTCAGCAATTTCATGCATGCCCTCGGTGAACTCTTCCAACCACTCGACGTCTATATTTGGCAATGTTAAAGCAACCGAAACCCAGGTCGGCTCAGCGCCCATTGCCGCTAGATCACTTAAGTTTACAGCAAGTACACGATGGCCTAGCGCGCGCGGAGCTATATCATCAAAAAAATGCACGCCCGCAACAAGTGTATCTGTGGTAATAGCTAACTGGCAATTTTGCGGCACAGTCACCAAAGCACAGTCGTCACCAATCCCTAAATTAACATCGCGACGAGTTATACCGCGACCTTTAAAGTAGCGATTAATTAATTCAAATTCCTTCATACACAAAAAAGCCGGCCTATGCCGGCTCTCCTCTTTGCAGTCGCATTACTTACGTAAATGCTTTACTGCTTTATCTAGTACACCATTAACAAACTTATGACTGTCTTCTGCGCCAAAGATTTTAGCAAGCTCAATACCTTCGTTGATAGCAACTTTATAAGGTACATCTTCACGGAATTTCAGCTCATAGCTGCTTAAACGTAAAATAGCGCGTTCAACTTGGTCTAACTCGTCGAAAGGACGCGTTAAATGTGGAGAGACTGCTTCGTCTAGTTGCTTATGATTTATAGCAACACCACGCGAAAGATCTTTAAAGTATTCAACATCAATTTTAGTCACATCATTTTCGATCAACATTTGTTGTTCGATATCGGCAATTGCATTGCCACTTAATTGCCAAGAATAAACGGCTTGAAGTGCTAAAATACGTGCTTTACGCCTTGCTGCTGGTTTCACAAAAATTCCTTAAACTTAAATTTTATCTAACACATTAACCATTTCAAGTGCACCTAGAGCAGCTTCGCCGCCTTTGTTGCCCATTTTAGTGCCCGCGCGTTCAATCGCTTGCTCAATGCTTTCTGTGGTTAATACGCCAAATGCAACCGGGATATCATACTCAAGCGACACTTGCGCTAAGCCTTTATTTGATTCGCCAGCAACAAGATCAAAATGTGGCGTACCACCTCTGATCACGACGCCTAAAGCGATGATTGCATCATACTCTTTTTTTGCTGCAACGCGTTTCGCTGCTAAAGGTAATTCTACCGCACCTGGTACATAAACTACGGTAATATCATCATCAGATACACCACCTGTACGTTTCAATTCATCAACAGCGCCTGCCAAAAGGCTGCTACCAATAAAGTCATTAAAGCGAGAAATAACAATTGCGAATTTCTTACCCGGAGCGTATTTATTACCTTCAATAATTTTCATTCGATAACCCTAAAAAATAAGTTTAAGCGGCTGCGATTGCGCAAAAATTGCTGCGCATCATACCATATAAATAAAATAATAGCCTAGAGCCTGTTTGCCTTTCATAATTAAAGTTTATTAATCTAAAACCAGAAACAGGCCTGAGCTTATTCTGGTTCTACGTAATCAACTACTTCAAGGTGAAAGCCCGACAGCGCATGGTACTTTTTAGGGCGACTCATTAAGCGCATTTTTTCAATTCCCAGATCAGCCAAGATTTGTGAGCCGACACCTACAGTACGCGATGTACCTTGAAACTTACGGTGTGCAACAGTTTCGCCAGCATCTTCTGCTGCAAACGCTTTAACCGTGGCTTCTAATTCATCAGTGCATTCTTGCTTACCAAGAATTACTAACACACCTTGGTGCTTAGCAATATAGGCCATAGCATCTGATAAGCCCCAACTTCTATCGGCACTGCGATCTGATAACAAAATATCATTAAAAGTACTTTGCAGATGAACACGTACTAAAGTTGGTTCATTCGCTTTAACGTCACCGTTTAATAGTGCGTAATGCAGCTGGCCGTCAATAGTATCTTTATAGGTTACTAAATCAAACTCTCCATGCTCTGTTGGCAATTTACATTTCGCGACTTGTTCAATAGTGGTTTCGTTAATGTTACGGTATTCGATAAGATCAGCAATGGTGCCAATTTTGATGTTATGTTGCTCGGCAAATATTTCTAAATCAGGACGGCGCGCCATAGTGCCATCGGCATTAAGAATTTCAACAATTACTGACGATGCTTCAAGCCCAGCTAAACGCGCTAAATCGCAACCAGCTTCAGTATGACCTGCACGGGTTAACACCCCACCCGGTTGCGCCATAATTGGAAAAATATGACCCGGTTGCACGATATCACTTGGCACAGCACCTTTGGCTATCGCAGCTTGTACAGTACGCGCGCGATCTGCAGCAGAAATCCCCGTGGTAACACCTTTAGATGCCTCGATAGACATTGTAAAGTTAGTCGAAAATGCTGCACCATTGTTTTTAACCATTAATGGTAAATCAAGCTGCTCACAACGTTCTTGTGTCATTGTTAAACAAATTAAGCCGCGGCCATGAGTGGCCATAAAATTAATCGCTTCAGCACTTATATGTTCGGCTGCGATAATTAAATCGCCTTCATTTTCTCTATCTTCATCGTCCATCAAAATAACCATTTTACCGGCTTTAATGTCATCAATAATTTCTTGTGCGCTGTGTAAATTCATAATCTGCTCGTGTAAGTTGTGGAGTTGGGGCTACTTAATAAAACCCGCTTGGGCAAGTAAATTCATCGAAATATCTGAACCGGCAGGTTGTTCTGCCCCTTTGATCAAGCGCTCTAAATAACGAGCAATTTGGTCAACTTCTAAATTCACTTGGGTGCCAATTTTAAAATCAGCAATGGTTGTTTGTTCACTCGTATGCGGCACGATAGTCAGTTTAAATTTGTTATCTTCTATCGCATTAACCGTTAGGCTAATACCATCAATACATACCGAGCCTTTATACGGGATATACTTCATCAGTTGCGCATCTGTGCTTAACCAATATTCAACAGCGCGCGCATTGGGCGTAATAGCTGTAATAGTCGCAATACCATCAACGTGCCCAGAGACTAAGTGCCCCCCTAAACGAGATACAGGTTGCATGGCTTTTTCAAGGTTAACCGTTTGCCCTTGTTTATAATGAGCAAACCCGGTTAAGCTTATCGTTTCGTTTGACAAGTCAGCACTAAAACCATCACTGTGCTTTGCTACAACCGTTAAACATACGCCGTTGGTTGCAATACTGTCACCTAAATTCACATCGGCCATATCAAGGTTGCTACTTTGAATGCGAATGGCTAAATCACCTTGTTTTTGTTCTAATTTACTAATTGTGCCTGTTGCTTCTATTATACCAGTAAACATAAGGTTGCTCTTCAATAGTAGGTTAAGGCGCTGTATTTAAACACCGCGCAGCTGTGATACGAATATCATCACCAATTAGTGCACATTCGCTAATTGTTAAGTTGTCCACATCTTGCATATTTGTCTGTTCTGCAAAATTTAATAAACTTTTGGCATCGTTACCTAACAATTTAGGTGCGAAATAAATAATGTATTCATCAATAAGCCCCTGCTCTGTCATTTTTCCCGCAAGGGTTGCACCGGCCTCTAACCAAATATGATTAAATTGGCGTTGTGCTAAAAGCTTGAGAGCGGCCAGTAAATCAACCTTATTATTTTGTTTTGGCACTACAATATGGCTTACGTAATGAGGCCATTGCTTTGATTTATCAAGCTCAGTGGTAAGAATAATTATCTCACTTTCTATACTAAACAAAGCCAGTTCAGGAGTTAAACGATTTTGTGAATCAATAATAATTCTTACTGGCTGACGCAAAGGTAACTCTGTGGGTAATGATTCTGGCAATTCATCAATACGAACATTAAGCTTGGCGTCATCAACTAAAACGGTATCTGCCCCCGTTAAAATAGCGCAGCTTTGTGCACGATAAAGTTGCACATCTTGACGAGCTTTAGAGCCCGTAATCCATTTACTTTGACCATTTTTAAGAGCCGTTTTACCATCAAGACTTGCCGCCATTTTACAGGTAATAAATGGCATGCCTTGTTCCATACGCTTTAAAAAGCCACGGTTTAATAGTTTAGCTTGTTGCTCTAATAGCCCTGATGCAACCTCAATTCCTGCATCAGCTAAAATTGCGAGACCTTTACCTGCCACTTGCGGATTTGGATCAACCATCGCGGCAATCACTTTTATCACGCCCGCGGCTTTTAGGCCTTCGGCACACGGAGGTGTGCGACCAAAATGACTACAAGGCTCAAGTGTGACATACGCAGTGGCACCTTTGGCTTGGCTACCTGCCATTGCTAACGCATTGACTTCAGCATGACCTTGCCCAGCTAATTGATGAAAGCCTTCACCAATAATCTGACCACCTTTAACTAGCACACAGCCAACATTAGGATTTGGTGTTGTTGTAAAGCGTCCTTGCTTGGCAAGTTCAATAGCCCGTGCCATAAATTGATGATCTTGCTCTGTGAATAATACGTTTTGACTCATTTTACTCCCCTAAGCGGGCGATTTCTTCACCAAATTCACGGATATCTTCAAACGAACGATACACAGAAGCAAAACGTACATAGGCGACTTTATCGAGTTTTTTAAGCGCTTCCATAATACACTCACCAATTAAGTGGCTGGATATCTCACGCTCACCCGTTGCTCGTAGTTGAGATTTGATAATATTGACAACTTCGTCAACCTGCTCAGTACTAACGGGACGTTTTTCTAATGCGCGGTGTAGACCATTGAGAAGTTTATCTTCGTTGAAAGGTTCGCGACTGCCATCTTGTTTAATTACCCGAGGCATCACAAGTTCAGCACCTTCAAAGGTGGTAAAGCGTTCATGACACTCATTGCATTCACGGCGTCGTCTAACTTGGTGGCCACCACCAACTAAACGCGAGTCAATTACTTTGGTATCTTTTGCGGTGCAAAATGGGCAATGCATAGGTATCAGCTTCCATTAAAAACAAAAAAGGCCGCTTTAAGGCGGCCTTTATAATAGCAAAAAACGTCGCTATTGTGATCTAAATTACAGTGGGCTTAATAATTAAGCGTAAACAGGTAATTTTTTACAGATTGCTTTAACTTTTTCTTTAACTTGTGCTTGTACAGACTCATCAGTGATGTTGTCTAGCACGTCACAGATCCAGCCCGCTAGCTCTTTGGATTCAGCTTCTTTAAAACCACGGCGTGTGATTGCAGGTGAACCAATACGCAGACCAGAGGTAACAAATGGTGAACGTGGATCGTTTGGTACTGAGTTTTTGTTCACTGTAATATTCGCATTACCCAGAGCTGCATCTGCATCTTTACCAGTGATGTCTTTATTGATTAAATCAAGTAAGAACAAGTGATTTTCTGTTTTATCAGACACGATTTTGTAGCCGCGCTCTTGCATTACTGCAACCATTGCTTGGGCATTTTTAACAACTTGAGTTTGGTATACTTTAAACTCTGGTTGTAGTGCTTCTTTAAATGCCACTGCTTTTGCAGCAATAACATGACATAAAGGACCACCTTGGCCACCTGGGAAAACAGCGCTATTAAGCTTTTTATAAATAGCTTCGTCGCCACAGGCTGAAATAATCAAACCGCCACGTGGACCTGCTAATGTTTTATGCGTAGTAGTAGTTACAACGTGTGCATGTGGTACTGGGCTTGGGTAAACGCCTGCAGCAATAAGACCAGCAACGTGAGCCATATCTACGAACAAGTAAGCGCCTACTTTATCAGCGATTTCACGGAATTTAGCCCAATCAACAATACCTGAGTATGCTGAGAAACCACCGATGATCATTTTTGGTTTATGCTCAAGTGCTAGCGCTTCAACTTGTGCGTAATCAATTTCGCCCGTTGCTTCGTCAAGTCCGTATTGGATTGCATTATAAAGCTTACCAGAGAAGCTCACATGTGAACCATGCGTTAAGTGACCACCATGAGCTAAGCTCATACCAAGTACCGTATCGCCAGCATCTAATAGCGCTAAAAATACAGCGGCATTTGCTTGTGAGCCAGCATGAGGCTGAACGTTTGCGTATTCAGAACCAAACAATTCATTTGCACGGTCAATCGCTAGTTGCTCAACCACGTCAACGTGCTCACAACCACCGTAATAACGCTTGCCCGGATAACCTTCAGCATATTTATTTGTTAACTGTGAACCCTGCGCTTCTAGTACGCGTGGGCTACAGTAGTTTTCAGATGCGATAAGCTCAATGTGTTCTTCTTGACGAGCAGTCTCTTTGTTGATTGCGTCAAATAACTCTGGATCAAAATCCGAAATATTCATGCTACGTTCTAACATGGGGGCTCCTAGGGCAACGTGTATGGTGTTTTTAAAGGCAATATTGTACGCTGAAAACGTCAATTTGACTACGGTGTAAAGATGAACATATTTAAACAGGGATTGAATTTAATTCACAGTGTTTTTGTAATGATATTTTTTTATAGAAACATAAATAATACTAATAAATAAAACAACTAAATATTTGTATTTTTAATGTGTTAATTTATTGCATTTGTTTCTATTTACACTACTATTGTACGAAATGTAATCATGGATGATCATAGGCTTATTATGTTAGCTAAACCTATTTACGAATTTATTCCCTACTGCTATTTTATTTTTGGTGGGTTTTGCATTCTTTTCTCGACTACCCTATTGCCGACGGCTATCGGCATTGCTTTGTTCTTAAATGGCGCAAACATTTGGCGTCTGCGATCTAATGCGCGCCGTATAGATCATAAAGTAAACCGAAAAAAAGTAAGGAAACACTATTATTATTATGAATTTAAGCCCTTCATTCTGTTGCTTACTGGTCTAATTCTAGTTAGTCGGGTACCCAATCAACTCGTTACACTTGCTGGCGCGATGATCTGTTTGATTGGCATTTTAATTTTATGTTTACGTATTTTAAATCGTCGTTCACGGTCCATGGTTTAAATTTAAATATTTTTACAATAAAAAAGCGATATACGTAATGTATTATCGCTTTTTTGTTTTAACTTTATCTAATTATAAAAATTAGCCTAATTTAGCTAATAAAATATCGCGAAGCACACTGTAGTCATCTGCAATATCTTCAGCCAAACATGGCTTAGCTAATGCATCCGCTAATGGTTTTGGCATATCGAGCTCTATATTTAAAATCTCTTCTACGCTATCTTTAAACTTAGCTGGATGCGCTGTAGCTAAGAACACCCCTGCCGTTCCTTGTGCTAAATTAGCTTTAAGTCCCTGATAAGCTATTGCTGTGTGAGGCTCTGCAACATAGCCCGTTTGTTGAATTTTTTTCATCACTGTTTGTGTATTGCTTTCATCAACGCTGGTTGAATAAAAGTCATCATAACTAAACCAATTATTATCTAACATGGTTTGCACTCGTGGCCAGTTATTAGGTTTGCTCACGTCCATTGCGTTTGAAAGTGATTCTATCGTCGCATTAGGTGCCCAGTTTTTATCATGGATAAAGCGCGGTACAGTATCATTCTGATTCGTTGTTGCACTGAGTTTAGCGACAGGCAAACCAATAACAGCACCGATCATTGCCGCACACACGTTACCAAAATTACCACTTGGCACAGAGATATGCGCGTTAGCACGTTTTTCTTTCGGTAATTGTGCAATTGCTTCAAAGTAGTAACAAACTTGTGCAACTAAACGGCTGATATTAATTGAATTAGCCGAGTTTAAACCTAGTCGAGATTTAATTTCATCATCTAAAAATGCATTTTTTACCATCGCTTGGCAATCATCAAAACTACCATCAACTGCATAACAATGAATGTTATTCCCCAATGTAGTGAACAGTTTTTGCTGCGCTAGAGAAATTTTCCCTTTTGGATAAAGGATCACCACATCAATATTTGGTTTATTATAAAACGCATGAGCAACAGCTGCACCTGTGTCACCAGAGGTTGCTGTTAGTATTGTAGTTTTTTCACCTTGGCTAAATTGTGCTAAGCACTCAGCCATAAAGCGGCCACCAAAGTCTTTAAAGGCAAGTGTTGGACCGTGGAACAATTCCAAACAATAAATATTTTCTTCTACTTCAACCAGTTTTACCGGAAAGTTAAACGCATTTTGCACCATTTGCGCAACAGTATCTGCGGGCAACTCATCGCCAATTAAATGCGATAAAATTTTACTACTACGACTAACAAAGTCCATATCAAGTAAAGCATCAATGTCCGCCAGTGGCGCTAGGGATTCAGGAAAGAATACGCCTTGGTTTCGGCCTAAACCTGTTTTAACTGCATCAACAAACGACACTTTTTGTGAATCATCTTTTAAATTATGTAATTGCATTATTTATTCCTTAAATTCTTATAACTGACGCGTGCCGGCGTTATCAAGCTTACAAATGTGGCAAAAGCCTTGTTCATTGATATAATTTTGTTCAAGCCACTGTGCGCATTGCTGTGCAGCTTCAAGCGTTTTACACACGGTAAATAAAGTAGGGCCTGCACCAGAAATACTGACTATTTCAGCACCTAGCTCCGGCAGTGCCGCTTTCGCTTCACTAAACCCGGTAATAAGCGGTGCGCGATATGGTTCTGCTATTTCATCACTCATAATTGATAACGCGTTATCAAAACGACCGGTTAACAACAATGTACTAAACGCTGATAAGCGCTGTGCAAATTCAACACTGGCATGCATGCTTAGCTGCCTTGGTAGTACTGAACGCGCTTTTGCGGTATTAAGCGAAAAACCAGGAAAAGCGGCTACGTAGTACCAGTTTTTATCTACCGGTAAGCTAATCGACTTATCTGGGATCAAATCACCCGTCAACTGTAAACCACCTAAGTAACAAGGTGTGATGTTATCGTAATGACGACCACCACTTACAATAGCTTCAAAATCAGCCATTAATTCAATCAGCTCTACTTGGCTAAGCGCAGTGCCTGCAAATTGATCAAGTGCCGCAAAGGTCGCTACAACTGAGCACGCACTAGAACCGAGCCCTGAACCAATCGGTAAATTCTTTTTAAGCTCTAATTTTACGCATGGCATACTTGGCGCAACATGTGTACGAAAATGCACTAAACACTGATACGCTAAGTTTTCATTAGCGTCACTTGGCAATTTATGTGCATACTCGCCCGAGCAAATAAACTCATCTCTTGTTGCAGGACTTACTGCAACAATGTCGCCTAATAATGTGCCATCAATAGGCGCAAGTGCAGCGCCTAATGAATCAAAACCAACGGCAAAATTCCCAATAGACGCTGGAGCATATACTTCAATCATTGTCCCCTCCTAGCGCGATAACGTTTTTAAGATATCAGCAAATACACCCGCAGCAGTCACTGCAGATCCTGCACCATAACCACGAATTACAAATGGACGTGGTTGGTAATATTCACTCAAGATTGCTAAGGCATTTTCACCATCACGAATAACTGCCAATGCATGTTTTGTATCAACCGCTTCAATACCGACTTTGCAGTGACCCGCATTGATTGTGCCCACATAACGCAATACTTTATCTTCACTGGCTGCACTTTGAATGCGATCACTAAATGCGGCATCTAAACTCGGTAGTTTAGCCATAAACTCTGCAACATCATCACCTTGTGCAAAACCAACAGGCAGGACCGATTCAACTTCAATATCACTAAGCTCTAACTTCATGCCAGCCTCACGGGCAATGATCAGTAATTTACGCGCAACATCTGTTCCCGATAAATCATCTCTAGGGTCTGGCTCAGTAAAACCACTCTCTTTTGCTTTAATGGTTGCTTCAGATAACGATAAACCATCTTGCAAGGCACCGAATATATAAGACAATGAACCAGATAAAATACCACTGAACTCAAGCAACTCATCGCCTGCACCAAACAGCGATTGTAAGTTATCTATTACCGGAAGCCCTGCTCCTACATTTGTTTCGTATAAAAACTTACGGTTATTCTTTTGGGTTGCTGCAATCAGGTCTTGGTAATAAGCATATGAACTCGTTGTCGCTTTTTTATTTGCAGCCACAACGTGAAAACCCGCATTTAAAAAGTCAACGTATTGCGCAGCCAATGCATCTGATGAGGTGCAATCAACTAATACTGGGTTGATTAAATGGTTTTGCCTAACAAATTGCTCAACCAGTTTTAAATCAAAAGCTTGTTCAGATGCAGCTAATTTTTGCTGCCAATCATCAAAAGCAATACCTTCGCCATCTAGGTGTAATTGACGAGAGTTAGCAACACCGTATAGATTTAACTTAATATTGCGCTTTTCCAGCCACGTTTGCTGGCGCTCTAATTGCTTTATAAGTTCTTGACCAACTAAGCCGCAGCCTAATAAAAACACGTCAATTGATGGGATATGAGTAAAGAAATTTTCGTGACACACTTTTACAGCATCATTACACAGTTCACCGTCGATCACCGCGGAAATAGCACTTTCAGTTGAATCTTGTGCAATAGCAACAATATTCACTTGCGCTTGAGCAAGCGATGCAAAAAACTTAGCGGCCAAGCCTTTATGAGCACGCATGTTATCACCCACTAACGTAACAATGGCTAAGTTACGTTGTACTTGCACAGGCTCAATAAGCCCTGCTTGTGATTCAAGCTCAAACGCTGTTTGCAGTGCATCAAGCGCTAATGGTAAGTCCGATTCATGAACACAAAAGCTAATACTAAATTCACATGACGACTGAGTAATAAGTACAATCGATACATTATCATGAGCAAGGGCATTAAATACTTTTGATGCCATGCCTACCTTACCTTTCATGCCTGGGCCTGAAACTGTTAGCATCGCAAGGTTTTGTAAACTGGATAACGCTTTAACTGGCTCCGATGATACATTATCGTTACTGATCAATGAGCCTTGCGCCTCTGGGTTATGAGTATTTTTAATTTCACATGGCACGCCCGCTTTAGCACACGGTAAAATTGTTTTAGGGTGAAGAACTTTGGCACCAAAGTAAGAAAGCTCCATCGCTTCTTTATATGATAAAAAATCAACCTTAGTGGCTTTTTTGATATAACGAGGATCTGCACTGTATACGCCGTCCACGTCAGTCCAGATTTGGCAAACTTCTGCTTCTAAACACGCTGCTGCAATTGCGGCTGAATAATCAGAACCATTGCGCCCGAGTGTAGTTAACTGACCTTGTTCATTGCTAGCTGTAAAACCCGGCATAATATAAATAGTTGCAGGGCTCACTTTTAAAGCCGCTTGGAAGCGAATTTTGCTCGCTACTAAATCAGCTTCCGCATCAATGTGGCCATTGGTTGATGCGATGCAATCAGTTGCTTCAAGGTAACGAGCGTTGTGCGAGCTTAGCAAACACTGCATCAGTGCCACACTCACGCGCTCACCAAAACTAATAATATAAGCACGAACCTGATCAGGACAGCATTGGATTAATTTGACACCAGCAAGTTTATTTTTCAGCTCATCTAAATCAGGCCAATTTTGTACTTGCCCACATTCAGCTTCAACAGCTACTTTTAAGCTGTCACAACGAGACGCGAGTGCATCCCACTGTTCGCTATAATCAAATCCCTGTTCAGCGCTACTTGCAAGTGCGACTAACGAATCAGTCATTCCACCTGGCGCTGAAAGTACCAATAACATTTCATCTTTTAACTGTGCTTTAACTAACTGAGCTACCTGCTGTAAACATGCCAAGTCGGCAAGTGATGACCCGCCAAATTTTAATACTCGCATTTTTATGTTCCTCATCCCATAAAACGAAAAAAGGCCTGTGTTCGTTGTGAACACAGGCCTTTAAATTTGTTGCACCGACCTATGCCACTATCCAGTAAGAATGGTGGTTGTAATAATAATGGTCAGTACGTTTGTATTTATTTTCATAGCCTTTAGACTGCCTTAAACAAGGCTATTCTGTCAACCCCACATTAAAAGATAAATTATGCCATTTAGTTATAAAGAGCTCTAATGAATGCCAAATTTATGCAATATTTCATTAAGCCTTACTTTATCTATTGGCTTATTTATAAAATCGATAGCCCCTAAATTAGCGACTCGCTGTTTCATTTCAGCCTGAATATCCGCAGATATAACGAGAACAAAACATTCAATACTGCTTTGTTTAATGCACTCAAGCACCTGAACACCGTCAACTTCTGGCATAGTTAAATCAAGACACAATAAATCAAAGCTATGAATTTGCATTAATTCCAATGCCTCTCGGCCATTTTTTGCCTGCATAATATTTGCGCTTAGGCATTCATTTATACATCGCACGACTTGTTTACGTGCTACTGTTGAATCATCACATACTAATACAGAGAAATTCATACTATTAACTACTAGCTCACATGGTTATAAATGACGGGTGGGTTCTCAGTAACTAAGAAACATTACTCTAACAGCAATATAGTGATTTTATAACACAATCATTCCTGTGAAATAAACATAAGTTTTTGCTAAAAAAAGAAAAATGAATAAATTTGTTGAGGAAAAGTAGATTATTTTATTTATTTTTAGGCGTTTATTAGCTAACTTTACAGATGAATGTACTCGCTGCTTGGGTATTAAATGATGAATAAAGGAGCTATGGGAAATCCATGCTACAAAAAAGCCTATCTAAAAAGCTGCTAACAAGCGTTTTATCCGTCTATTTTTTGCTGACTTTTGTTGTCACATGCGGACAAGTAATTGCTGAATATGTAAATACTAAAGATTACATTCGTGATGAACTGACTACGCTACAAAAAACATTTAGTCGCAGTTTAACGCGTGCTATCTGGGAGCTAAACACTAAACAAACAATCACCACAGCCGAAGGTTTACTCGCTATTCCTATGATTGAAGGCATTATAGTGCGTGACGATAGCGGCGAGATTATTTCTCAATTAGGTCGTTCTCTTGATATCCGAGAATTATACAGCCAGCAGCTGGTTCAAGAAGAAGCAATTATTGAAGACACCCCATCCGGTTTATTTGGGTACACTTTCCCATTAATTTTTGAGTTTTCAGGCCGAGCCACGCAAGTAGGCGACGTGACTTTATTTTCCAGCCGCGAAGTTGTATTTAGCCGTATTATGCTGTCAATTTATTTTCTAATTGGCAACGCAATGATCAAAACAACCTTTTTGATCATCTTGTTTTTAATGGCATTTAGAAAATTGCTTACCGAACCACTTGCGCAATTGACAGAGCAAATTGAAGACCTTGAACTCAACGATCTTGAAGGCCAACATATTGAAATAGAAACAACAGAACACAATGAACTAAAAGTAATGGAGCAATCATTTAATAAACTCATTGATAAAGTTGTGCAGTATCGCCAAGAACTCGAGCATACACAAAAAGAACTCATTCTAAGTAACGAAAAACTTGATCAGCAAAATCTACAACTTGAACAAGAAGTTGCACGTAAAACTTCAAACCTGAGTCAAGCAATGATGGATTTACAGCAGCAAAAATATGAACTCGAAAAGCAAAAGTTAACACTTACCGAAGAAATTGATCTACGTCGTCATACCGAGCATGAGTTACTTACCAAACAAACAGAATTACAGCGTTATGTAGATGAACTAAATATGGCTCAGGAGCGCCTAGTAGGCTCTGAAAAAATGGCTGCGCTAGGTGGTTTAGTTGCCGGGATCACGCATGATATCAATACACCAGTGGGGATTGGTGTAACCGCCACGTCTTTTTTACAAGAACGGTTATTACAAATCGAAAATGCATACAAAAATAAAACCCTCTCGCCAAAAGCACTTGAAGAGTTCATTAATGATGCCAAGCAAAGCACCAGTTTATTAACCACTAATTTAGATCGCGCATCTGAATTAGTGGCTAGTTTTAAACAAATCGCGGTGGATCAAGCCAGTGAAGCTGTTAGGACGATTAATTTTAAAGAGTATTTAGGTGAAGTGATCCGCTCTTTGCATCCTAAAATTAAAAATACCACGCATCATATTAATTTAGATTGCCCAGAAAGCTTGACCTTGAATTTACCCGCAGGCGCGATCAGCCAAATTTTTACAAACTTAATAATGAACTCCCTGATCCATGGGTTTGAAGGCATTACAAATGGCGTTATTAATATTGATATTAAAGATGATGACGATAATGTAATTATCAACTTTAACGATAACGGCAATGGCGTTACAGAACAGCAACTCGAAAAACTTTTCGACCCTTTCTTTACAACAAAACGTGAACAAGGTGGCAGCGGCTTAGGTACCCACATTACATTTAATTTAGTAAAACAGACTCTCAGTGGTGAAATTGATGCAACAAGCTCACCGGGTAATGGCTTAAGCTATGTGATCAGTTTCCCCAAAAACATGCCAAAGCCACTGTCAATTTTTAGTAATTAGATTAGGGCGTGTTGACCTTTTGTGATTAATTTTACACCAGTATGTTTGGTATTTAGGCTAGGCAGCGCCTATGCTGTGTGGTTGTTCCTTATAAATAGGCGATAACGACGCAGTATAAATTCCAAACATGCGCTGCCCAAAGGGTTCTTCCTAGAGGCGATTAACTCTTTGTTACCTAAATGGATGTAGGTAAAGGAAATGAGCAAACGAGGAAGCTTTGCTCTATTTTACTTAGCCCGTTAAACCTCATACTGAGATTAAATCGCCTGTAGATTAAACATATTTCAATCCTAAAAAGTCAACTGGCCTCAGTTAAAACCCTTTTAAGTTACTTCTTCTTATATTTAGCTAATGCTTTGCTCAATTGCTAAGCATTAGCTAAATCAGTCATTTCGACATCCGATTTTTATTGCTATGATTGAACAAATTTACCAATTGGATCAATCAACCTATGTGGTTTAGTAACCTTATTTGTTATCGCTTTAAACAAGACGTTTCGTATACTCAAGAAGACTTTGACAAAGCGTTAGAGCAGGACCTATTTCGCCCTTGCGGTAGCCAAGATTTAAGCACATTTGGCTGGACCAAAGCCTTTGGTAAGCACGGGGACACCCTTTCTCACTTTTCGCAAAAAAGTATTTTAGTCTGCGCTAAGCGTGAAGAAAAAGTACTTCCGGCCGCTGTGATCAACGATATGGTTGCAGAAAAAATTGAGCTGATCGAAGCTGAAGAAAATCGCCCAGTTAAGAAAAAAGAGAAAGATGAGCTCAAAGAAAATATCCTGCATAGCTTATTGCCGCAAGCATTTAAAAAATCGAGCTTACAGTTTGCCTTTATCGACCAAGAAAATGGTTGGGTAGTCGTTAACAGCGGCAGTTTCAATAAAGCTGAAGAGCTATTAGCATTACTTCGCAAGTCTCTGGGTACATTACCTGTCGTCCCTGCTTTTGCTAACTATGACTTAGATGTGTTTTTAACTGACTGGCTAACCAACTTTAGTACGCCTGAGGGCTTTGCAATTGGCTCAGACGCCGAGTTAGAAGAAGCAGATGACAGTGGTGCACAAGTTAAACTTAAAGGCCACGACCTTGCATGTGATGAAGTAAAATCACACTTAGAAAGTGGTAAGCGTGTCACTAAGCTTGCGCTTGATTGGCAAGAACGTCTTAAATTCATGTTACAAAATGACGGTTCAATTAAACGCTTAAGCTACTCAGATACACTCAAAGAAGAAAATGCTGATATACCAAAAGAAGATATGTTAGTAAAACTAGACGCTGATTTTATTCTTGCTTCAGAAGAAATTAAATTACTACTAGAAGAACTAACACAAGGTTTAGGCGACGTTGAAGACTTAGCCTAGAGTTTGATTTTCAAAAAAAGCGCCGAGGCGCTTTTTTCGTAATAATTAACTAAATACAGATTTCACATCATCAAGCATTTTATAATAGTCATCACTTGAGAAAATATCAGTTGATGAAATAACACCTTTATCAATATACATTTGTAAAGCAGCTGATTTATCAGACACTTGTAAAATCCCTTCCATGATCGCACCAATGCGAATAAAATCTACATAGCTTATGTTTTCAGGTCGATAATTAGGATTTGCCCAACTTTCTGACACTTCAACAAATTCATCTGTAAAATCCCATGCGCGCATAATAGCACCACCGACTTTACCACTGAGTTTTTGGATTGCATGAGCTAAAAAACTCGGATTAGCAAATACTTCAGGGTGACGCTCAGCTTCTGTTAAAATAGGCAATACACCAATATTATAAACTAATGACGCTAATGTAATCGTATCGCGATTTAATGACGTTTGCTTATTCTCTTTAAGAAAAAACTCCATTAGCGTAATTGAATGACATGCAACTTTTAAGGTTTTTTGCCATGCTTTATCCATGTAACCTTTTATTAATTCATTGTTTGAAACAAACAGTTGTTCCATTGCCATTGCTGTCGCAATATTTTTAATTTGTCTTAAACCAATGCGAGTAACGGCCTGATTGATATTAGAAACCTTAACCGAACGCCCCATAAACGCACTATTTGCAACCTTTATCATCCGCGCAGCCAAAGCGGGATCATGAGATATTACATCAGCCATTTGCGCTAAATTTACATCCGGATTATCTGCAGCTTGACGAACACGTACAGCAATCTCTGGCAAAGTTGGTAAAACCAAGGTGTCATTATTTATTCGATCGACCAAAATGGTCAGTAGTGCGTTTTCTGTTGACATAGATGTGCCATCCTTCTGTATTGGTTTTTAATATATCTAAACCATGGAATGTTTGTTTATTATAGATACAGTATTGTCTAACTTGCCGCTAAAGTTAAGAAAAAACAAAGAAATTATCTTAATTTATTTATTCTAGCGGTTTTACTCTTTCAGAAGTAACGGCGAATGATTCGGTAAGCTTGCTATTTACGCTCAAGGTTTGCTTTAATGCTGACATAACAAGTAAGCGTTAGTCTCCTTTTAGCAGAGACAAAAATTAAACACACTTTTAATGGGCAACATAATGACTCTCAATAAAATTAGCCAAGCACTTATTCTCGCCAGTAGCGTTTTTATTGGTGCATGTTCTGAGCAAGCAACAACCACACAAACAGCAGAAAAAACCAAAACAACACATGCTGATGTAACACAGTTAGTTAACGCTGAGGAAAATCGCTTAGATATCTACACTGATTTCACGCTTACCACAGACTTATCTCACCTTAGTACAAATCAACAAGCCATGGTAGCAAAGCTAATTGATGCATCTAAAATTATGGATGACCTTTTTTGGCGCCAAGCCTTTGGTGAAGATAAAGCCGTATTTTTAGCTAAAATAAACGACCCAAAAGTACAAAAATTTGCTGATATAAACTATGGCCCATGGGATCGTTTAAATGGTGACCAAGTATTTCTATCTGGCTATGAAGAAAAGAGTGCTGGTGCACAGTTTTACCCAGCCGATATGACCAAAGAAGAGCTTAATAACTCAAGCGTTACAGACAAAAATGGCCTGTACTCAATCATTAAACGTGATGAAAATGGCAAGCTATACAGCGTCGCTTACTCTATTGAGTATGCACAAGCACTTGAAAAAACAGCATCTTTATTACGTGAAGCAAGTAAACTTGCAGATGACAAAGAATTTGCAAACTACCTCAACTTACGTGCGGATGCCCTTTTAAATGATGAATACCAAGCATCAGATTTTGCTTGGATGGACATGAAGAATAACCCGATTGATGTCGTTATCGGCCCAATTGAAACCTACGAAGACCAATTATTTGGCTCTCGCGCAGCGTTTGAGTCTTACGTATTAGTTAAAGATTTAGCATGGTCTGAGCGTCTAGCAAAATTTGCCGCATTTTTACCTGAGTTACAAAAAGATTTACCCGTTGATGCTAAATACAAGCAAGAAGTACCCGGCTCTGACGCGGACTTAAATGCCTACGACGTTGTTTACTACGCAGGCCACTCCAATGCGGGCAGTAAAACAATTGCTATCAATTTACCAAATGACGAACAAGTGCAACTAGAAAAAGGCACGCGTCGCCTGCAACTTAAAAATGCAATGCGTGCAAAATTCGACAAAATATTAGTACCAATTGCACAGCAACTCATTGTGCCTGAGCAGCGTAAACACATTACTTTTGATGCATTTTTTGCTAATACAATGTTCCATGAAGTAGCACATGGTTTGGGCATAAAAAACACCATCACAAATAAAGGCACTGTACGCCAATCATTGCAAGAACACGCCAGCGCATTAGAAGAAGGTAAAGCCGATATACTAGGTTTGTATATGGTTGAACAGTTACTTAAAAAAGGCGAAATCACTGAAGGGACTTTAGAAGATTATTACACAACCTTTATGGCTGGCATCTTCCGCTCAGTACGCTTTGGTGCATCAAGCGCTCACGGTAAAGCCAATATGATCCGTTTTAACTTTTTCGCCCAAGAAGGTGCATTTTCTAAAAACGAGCAAGGTCTTTATAGCGTAAACATGGAAAAAATGGGCCTGGCGATGGCCAAATTATCTAGCTTAATTTTAACTCTGCAAGGTGATGGTGATTACCAAAAAGTGGACCAGCTAATTGCGACCCACGGTGATATCAAAACTGAGCTTGCTAAAGACTTAGAAAAACTCAGCCAAGCAAATATCCCGGTAGATGTAACCTTTAAACAAGGTAAAGCTGTATTAGGGTTAAACTAAACCTAGGCTTTGTAAATATAAAACCGCTGCGGCGGTTTTATATTTAACCAGAACTCAAGTTGCGTTGTTACACATACTTAAAATAAAGCATGCTGATAGTTAACACTGTGATTAACAAATAAGGGTGATCCGATACTGCTTTTCTCGCTGGCATACCTTTGGGTGAGTAATTTCTGATAAATACTGTTTACCCTGTTTTGAAATAAAAACGAAAGGCACTTTCAGCCAACGCGGTGAACCTAGTTGTTGCCAAATAGCTGGTTCAAACGTTTCTACTAACTGATAATATTTATACTTAGCAACAAGCATTACCATCATTAAAACAACCAAAATAACAAGCAACACTAAAACACCTAAAAGTGCTCTTTTAAGAGTGTAATTTGCGCATCACTATAAGGCACAGCTGAAAACTTCCCCCACACAGGCGCAGGCCACGCAACGTCTGTTTTAAAACGTGCAATGTGGTGGATATGTAGTTGTGGCACCATATTACCAAGCGCTGCAACGTTAAGTTTATCTGGATTAAATATGCTTTGAAGTAAGCGACTAAGTTTCGCTGATTCTTTCATCAGCAGAATTTGATCATCATCACTCAAATCGATACTTTCTTTTAAACCAGCCTGACGAGGCACTAAAATAAACCATGGGTATTGGCTGTCGTTCATTAGCAACACTTTGCACAATGGCCAATCAGCAACCTCTATACAATCGCGCACAAACTCTGGGGCCAAAGAAAATTCAACCGTCATTTTTATTCCTTTTAAATTAAACACAGTGCATTTTCGCTACTTTATAGCATTTAGTTGCAGTTGCCCACGCTTGGCTTTACCATCATTACAGTTTTTATTCGAGCGAAGGTAAATACGTGTTAAAAAAAATTAAACACCTCTCATACTTGCTACCTCTAGTAGCAACAGCCATTACAGTCCAGGCCGAACCACTGACGTTAGAACGTGTCTTTGATGACCCTAGTTTAGCAGGCAAAGCGCCCGTACAACTTAAATTCTCGCCTGACGGCAGTCGCGTTACTTACTTGCAAGGTAAGGTAGATGACTACAACCGTTACGATTTATGGGAATACAATTTAAAAGATAAATCTAATCGTGTATTAGTTGACTCTGCACAGTTATTTTCAGGCCCAGAAAACCTCTCTGATGAAGAAAAAGCACGCCGTGAACGTCAACGTATTTTTGGCAAAGGTATATTAGAATATAAATGGTCTAAAGATGGTAAAGCGCTGCTTTTCCCACTCAATGGTGATTTGTATTACTATGATTTAGCCTCAGCAAAAAGCCGCAAATTAACCGATACCGATACATTTGAAACGGACGCACGCTTTTCGCCTAAAGGTAATTTTGTATCCTTTATTCGTGAACAAAACTTGTATGCGTTAAATCTTACATCAGGTAAAGAAATTCAGCTTAGTAAAGATGGCGGCGGCGTAATCAAAAACGGCATGGCTGAGTTTGTTGCGCAGGAAGAAATGAGCCGTATGACGGGTTACTGGTGGTCGGATGATGAATCTAAAATTGCATTTACTCGCATTGACGAAAGCCCAGTAAAAGAAGCGATCCGTAACGAAATTTACGCAGAAGAAGTTAAGTTGTTTAACCAACGCTACCCATTTACAGGGACTAACAACGTTAAAATCCAATTGGGCGTCGTATCCCTCAATGATCAAGCCGTTGATTGGATTGATTTAGGCAAAGACGAAGATATTTATATCGCCCGTGCTAATTGGCTAAAAGATGATAAAACTCTTGCTTACCAATGGCAAAATCGTTCTCAGCAAAAACTAGAACTGCGTTTTTATAACAGCGAGACCAAGAATCAAAAAGTTGCATTGACCGAGACCAGTGATACCTGGATCAACCTGCATTTTGACCTGCAATTCTTAAACGATAAAAAACATTTTGTATGGGCATCAGAGCGTAACGGCTTTAAACATTTATACTTGTACCGTACCAACGGTAAATTAGTTCGTCAAATTACAGATGGCGAATGGGTTATAGATGGACTAAAAGGGGTTGATGAAAAAAAAGGTGTCGTGTATTTTGCAGGCAGAAAAGACACGCCGCTTGAAAGTCATTTATACAGCGTACCATTATTTAAAAAAGGTAATATTAAACGTATCACTGAACAAGGTGCATACCATAAAGTTGTACTGGCAAAAGACAACAAAACCTTTATTGATAATAGCTCGTCTGTAAATAAACCAAACTCTGCTGCACTGCGTAAAGTAAACGGTGAGTTTATTACGTGGCTTGAAGAAAATAAGCTTGATAAAAACCACCCCCTTACACCTTACCTAGCTGACCTTGCTGAGCCAGAATACGGCACATTAAAAGCTGAAGATGGCCAAATAATGCATTATCGCTTATTCAAACCAAGTGATCTTAGCAATGGCAAAAAACACCCTGTTATTGTTAATGTGTACGGCGGTCCCCATGCACAGCGTGTTACTAATAGCTGGCGCAGTAAAAACCTGTATTTCCAATATATGGCGCAACAAGGCTATGTCATTTTTCAATTAGACAACCGAGGCTCGTACAATCGAGGTAAAAAGTTTGAAGACGCTATTTATAAAAACTTGGGTGTTGTAGAAGTGGCAGACCAAATTAAAGGCGTTGAATTTTTACGAACGCTTGATTATGTAGACCCACAACGTATTGGTATTTATGGTCACAGCTACGGCGGCTACATGGCGCTAATGACCATGTTTAAAGCCGGTGATTACTTTCAAGCAGGTGTATCGGGCGCGCCAGTAACTGATTGGGCATTATATGATACTCACTATACTGAGCGTTATTTAGGTCACCCAAACACTAATGCAAAAGGCTACACGGACAGCGCTGTATTCCCATATTCAGATGGCTTAAAAGGTCCATTAATGATTTATCACGGTATGGCTGATGACAACGTGCTGTTTACGCATGCAACAAAGTTATTTAAGCAATTACAAGATAACGAAAAGCAGTTTGAAATGATGACCTACCCAGGCTCAAAACACAGCCTTCGTGGTAAAAATGTGCAAACACATTTGCACCAAACCATTACCAGCTTCTTTAATCGTCATTTTGATGTTAAATAAAACGTATTAGTAATTTAATAACTAAAGGCTGATTGCAAAATCAGCCTTTTTTATGCTTAATAATAAACGCTATAAAACCCTTGATTCGATTAAGAAAAGAATACCTTAACTAGATTTCTACTCTTTTTTTACTACGCTTAATAGTACTCGCAATAATTGCGGCCTAACTAAGGAAGTACTATGTCGTATCTACGTCGCTTTACAATTTTTCAGCGTTTGGCTATGCTTGTCGGTGTCGTAGTCGTTGGGTTAATACTATTAAGTGTCACCAGCCTCGCTCAGCAATATAGTTCGCTCAAAACTGAGCAATATATAAAAACTAAAAATCTAGTCGAGACTGCCCATAGTATTATTGTGCATTATCACTCATTGCAGCTCAATAACTCTCTGAGCGAATCTCAAGCACAAGCTAGAGCACTAGAAACCATTGCTGCTATGCGTTATGACGACAGTAACTACTACTGGATTAATGACTTTCAACCAGCGATGGTTATGCACCCAATAAAACCACAGTTAAACGGTAAATCGCTATCTGAAACAAAAGATCCTGATGGTACGCGTCTGTTTGTTGAAATGGTTAATATTGTAAAACAACATGACAGTGGCTATGTCCCTTACAAATGGCCCAAACCAGGTAAAGATAAACCCGTTGATAAAATTGCTTATGTAAAAGGCTTTACGCCTTGGCAATGGATTATTGGATCGGGTGTGTATATCGATACAATTGATGAGTCGTTCGCTTCATTAAAAAGCCTAATGATTATTAATGCCAGCATCATTATTATATTGTTAATTAGTTTAAGTTATTTTATTGGTCGCAGCATTTTACGTCCTACGCAGCTTGCAGCCGATATGATGAAAGACATATCTCAAGGTGAAGGCGACTTAACCCAAACACTGGATGAAAGTGGCAATGATGAAGTATCACGCCTATCTCGTTACTTCAACTTGTATACAAAAAAAATGCGCGAGTCACTCAAGCAAGTCGCTCATAATGCAAATGAAGTAAACCAGCATGCTCACACCGTAGACGATGCCAGTAAAACAAACCACTCATTTATAGAGTTACAAAACGATAGCTCAACCCAAGTTGCTACTGCAATGGAGCAAATGACCCACCAAATACATGATGTAAGCCGTAATGCGGAAGCTGCCGAGCAAGCAGCATCACAAGCCGCAAGCAACGCATCTGACGGTAAAAATGTGGTTGCTAAAACAATCCAAGCCATCGAAACTTTATCCAAAAACATTGAAACGGTCAGCCAAGTAACTGCTGATTTAGCGCAAGAAACTAACAATATTGGCTCTGTACTTGATGTGATCAGAGGAATTGCTGAACAAACCAATTTACTTGCCTTAAATGCAGCAATTGAAGCAGCTCGCGCAGGAGAGCAAGGTCGTGGCTTTGCGGTGGTTGCCGATGAAGTTCGTACTCTCGCTAGCCGCACAGGTAAAAGTACCGATGAGATTCAGGCTATGATAGCCAAACTGCAAACAGGCGCACAAGCGGCTGTTGATGCCGTGACCGCAAGTCGGCAGTTATCAACAAATACAGTGCAGCAAGCAGAAACAGCCAACATATCGCTAAGTGAGATTGAGCGTTTAGTATCAGTGATCACCGATATGAACGGCCAGATCGCTCGTGCTACTGAGCAACAATCAAGTGCTGCAGATGAGGTGAATTTACGCATTGGTGAATTATCGCAATCAACTGAACAATCTCTAGCTAACACATCGCAACTCTCTGGCGCGAGTGATAACTTAAAGCGCAGCAGTCAAGCTCTTACCGAGGTCGTTAACCGATTTAAACTTGATTAGTTCTAGGCTCTTATATGGACTCCCTCTAAATAAATAGACACAAAAAAGCCCCGTTACATTATCAAACGAGGCTTTTTTGTATAATTGTGAATGTTATAGGCAATAGCGTGCGAATAAGCTACTTAAGCCCGCCGCAGTTGGTTTACCATGCTGCCAGTCACCACCTTCAACACCACTGCCAGCAATATCCATGTGAACGTATGGAATTGGCTCTGCAGAATCAGTACCGTGTTTATCAAGGCCACCAACAACAGCTAAAAATGCCATCGGGAACTGGTGCCCACGGGCTGTGACAGCTGAAGCTGCATTATTACTTGAAAGCACATCATCAGCGAGTGTACGTGGCTTGATAAAGTCATAATCTTCACGGCGACTACGCGAAACTTCTGCGCCATCAGCCCATAAATCACCACAATCAGCTAGCTTGCGCGACACATTTGCAGCACGTGCTGGTCCATTTTCAACATACGCGCTGTAAGGGCCCATCGCACGTGCAGCGTGGCCTGTTAACGTGGCGACAGTGAATAACTCAGGGTTCACTTCGCCTTTCGCTAAATCTTTCATTTCACTGAGTAAATCCCCCATTGCTAGGCGGCCTTCTGCATCCGTATTACCAATACGTACACGTACACCTTCACGGCTAGTAATTATTTCATCTGGTACAAAACAATCTGAGCCAATTGAATTACGTACAACGGCCAAGTAGGCAATTACTTTTACGCCTTGAGGCTGAAAATCAGCAACTGATTTCATAAGGCCAGCAACAGAAGCTGCACCACCTTTGTCACGGCTCATACCAGCCATGTAACCACCTACTTTTAAGTCTGCACCGCCTGTATCGTAAACCAAGCCTTTACCAACAAACATCAGCGTACGAGTAACATCACCTTGCGGAATATACTCAAGTTTAACCACGCGTGGATGATGACGCTCAACGGCATAAGATGCACGCGCAACAGTACTTAACATTGGGTAATCTTTATCAATTTTTGCGATATCAGAAATCACTTCAACACTCACATTACTGCCTTTGAATAAATCAACGCAGTAGTCAGCAAAGCGCGGTGGCGCCATACGCTCAGGCTCGGTACCACATAGATCGCGAGCCGCATATTGGCCAGCGGCCATGGCATCAACAGCTTTCGCCGTTTTTTCATTTGCACCAATTAAAGTAATTTGAGTAATTGGTTCAATGTTTTGACCATGAAACTCACGCGCTTCAAGTGGTTGCCACAAGGCTTGGCAAGCACCTAAATAAGCAACTTCAAGGGCATATTGATAACGGCTTTCTTGACTTGCTTGCGGTAAATAAATAGCAGGCTGTGTGCAGCCTGATGCCTTAGCTTCATTAATCGCAAGTTTCGCTGCATCAAAATAACGGCGTACGTCGTCGTAATCACGATTAAGCGGACCCGTAGGGGCTAAAATAACGCGCTTAGAATCGATTACTAATAGGGTAACTTGTTTGCCAATGCGTGCATCTACAGCCATCTGCGCTGCAATTGACTGGCTTAATGAGCTATCAGCTAAGTGTGAGAAGTCATTACCGATAATAATTAACGCATCATGTGCTGCGTCATCAAATGTTGCTGCTGCAACTGCGTGAGGATATGCCATAAAAAAGGTCCTGTTGTCAAAAAATAGGACCTTATTATCATTTATTTAAGTACCCATTGCCAGCAAAGCGAGACAAGCTAATACGCCGCTGGCAACTTGTGGTTACAGTGTAAAATAAATCATCTATTCACTACTTGCTGATTTACTCTCTGCTCGGTGCTTAGCAATTACAGACCATGCCTCAAGCATCACTAATACACTGATAACCAATACCACAACATCAAGCGTCACGAGCAACCAATTACCTTGTTGATAGTATTCGCCCAGCTTTATTACACCTGCAAAAAAGGCCATCACTAATACAAAACTCATAGGGATCAATGTGTACTTAGCTGGACGGTTTGCTTTAATAAGCATCACAGAAATGACTAATAACGTTAAGCTTGCAAGAATCTGATTAGTTGATCCAAATAATGGCCAAATAATCATACCGCCACTTCCATCAGCGCCACCAGCACCAAATGCTAATAACAAGCAGCAAACGACAGCTAACAGCGTTGCAATAACGCCATTTTTTATAATCTTAATATTATAAATATCACCCCACTCTTGGATAATATAGCGCTGTAAGCGAACCCCAGAATCCATGGTTGTACCAGCAAAAAGTACAACCATAACGGCTAGTAAAGTAGACGCTATTTCGTGTGAGATACCCCAGCCACTTTCAATTAAGTTTGCGCCACCATTAACAAATGCACCTACGCTGCCAGCTCCTAAGTGACTATATATTTCATGCCACTCTTCAGGGGATACAGCCAGTGCAACACCACTTACAGCGACTAACGTAATAAGTGCAAGCATACCTTCGCCAACAGCCCCTAAGTAACCCACAAAACGGGCATCTTTGTCTTTATTAAGCTGTTTAGAGCTAGTACCAGAGGACACAATGCCGTGAAAGCCTGATACCGCGCCACACGCGATTGTTACAAATAACAGTGGGATTATACTGGGTGTGTCCATCGCAACTTGGGTATTAAATGCCGGCGCTGTAATGTCTGGCATAGAGATAAATACTGCACCATATAACAACACTAAACCTACAAGCAGTTGCATACCATTAATAAAGTCACGAGGCTGTAATAGCATCCATACAGGTAACAATGACGCAATTGCAGCATAAGCAAATAAAATTATAATCCAGTTAGCATTTGCGCTTAAACCAAATAATTCATCAGGTAATGAAATTGGCATGCTGCTGCCCAGGTAAATGGTGTAATACAAAATTCCAACACCAATAAAGCAAAGCGGTATTAGCGATACTTTTTTACGCAATAACTGGCCAATAACCAATGCCACTACAATTGCGGCCCACGCAGGAAAAACAGCATTAGGACTACTGATAAATGATTTAGCAATCACCACCCCAAATACCGCGTTAACCATTAGTAGCACTAAAAAAACCACAATCATAAATAATGCACGCGTACGCTTACCAATCACGCTTTCAGACAATGCGCCCATTGATTTACCTTTGTTACGCGCACTTGCCCAAAGTGCGCCCATATCGTGCACACCCGCAAAGAATATTGTTCCAAAAACAACCCATAAAACCGCAGGCACCCAACCCCAGTAAACGGCAATAGCAGGACCAACAATAGGTGCAGCACCTGCAACAGAGGTAAAGTGATGTCCCCAAAGGACGACTTTATTAGTGGGCACATAGTCCACACCATCTTCAAGTTCATGGGCTGGCGTGACAAAGCTGTCATCCATTTTGAAAATCTTCTCGGCGATAAATTTAGAATAAACAAACCAGCCAAAAAGCATCCCAACCATACCCAGCAGTACAATAACAACCGATTGCATAGCCTTCTCTCTTATAGTTAAAATTATTATTAATTAGGAAGCAACCAAACTATTGCGTATTTAAAAACAATGTTTTATCTCCCATCATCTACACTAACAATATTTAAACAACGCTGACTGTAAACCTTTAGTCTAATATGCTCAATTGCACATGCTGTTGAGGCTCACTTTTCACTCCAACACCAATGCCTAGTAACCTAACGGGTTGTTGTACACCACGTTGATAAGCTTTACTCAATAGCTCGGTAAAAATGCTGCTATCTAATTGATGGTAGGCTTGATCGGCAGAAGTTACGACAAAATTGGCAAACTTTACTTTAACACTCAGTTTACTAATTCGCTGATCTAAACCTTGCTTAGTTAAGCGCCGCGTTAACTCTTCTAACAATAACGGTAACTGCTCAAGACATTCTTGTAGATTAGTTTTGTTATATTCATATGTATGTTCCACACTTAATGATTTACGCACACGATTTGTAGATACACAGCCAATGTGAAGCCCTGCACATTTTTGATAAAGTGAAACGCCAAAGTTCCCCACATGTTGCTGCATCCAATTAACGCCTTTAGCGCATACATCGGCGCCTGTATATAGGCCTTTTAAATTAAGCTTTTCCAGCGTAACTTTTCCCACGCCCGGTATTTTACCCAGTGGTAACTGAGCTAAAAACGCATCAACTTGATCTGGTAATACAACAAATTGGCCGTTTGGTTTATTTTCATCACTGGCAATTTTAGCAATAAATTTAATAGGAGCGATCCCAGCCGATGCAGTTAAACCCGTGGCGGCATAAATATCAGCGCGTATTTGTTGCGCCATTAAAGTCGCACTGCCATGACATGGCGTGCTGTCGGTAACATCAAGGTAAGCTTCATCTAAAGAGAGAGGTTCTATAAGGTTTGTATAACGCTGAAACACGGCACGTATTTGCTCTGAAGCATGTTTATAAACGTGCATTCGTCCTGGTACAATCACTAAATCTGGGCATAATTGTTTGGCTCGGTAGTTTGACATAGCTGAACGTACACCATACTCACGCGCTATATAGTTTGCTGTAGAAAGCACGCCACGGCGGCTATTACCACCAATCGCTAATGGCACGTTAGCAAGCGCAGGATTGTCTCGCATTTCAACGGCAGCATAAAAGCAATCCATGTCGATATGAATAAACTTTTTCATTTCCCCAACCAAACAACTGTATAAATAAACAGTCATTATTGATTAACTTTGATCTATTAGCAAGTCATGAGGGAGATGATTCTTCTTGTGACGATTTCTTACGATTAAATAAACGGCTGCCAAACAACCAAAACGCACCTTCAAGTACAAAACCAAGGATCACCAATGCAATTGCGCCTGAGGCATTCCCCATTGCATAACACACGAAGGCTAAACAAATTACCGCCAATAGCGCTAACCATTTTATAGCTTTGTTGGTAGGTATATTCATTATTATCTCCTTTAAATTCAGCTAGACTCTTTATGTCAACGTTAGTCATTAAACTTAGCACATTTCCCTCATTATTCTAATTATCTTGAGCTACCGCCAGGCAATTGTTAACCTAGGTTTTTAGTTTTTACGGGTCATAGTCAATGCAATCATTTATAAAACAATACCCTATTCATACTCAAATTAATGTCGCCTGGGGTGAAATGGATGCCTTACAACATGTTAATAACGTCGTTTATTTTCGGTACTTCGAAACTGCCCGCATTGATTTTTTTAATCAAATAAATTTATTAGAAGATTTGCAAACCACAGGAATTGGACCTGTAATAAGTGAAAACAATGCACGGTATAAACGCCCAGTAACATTTCCTGATACAGTACTGGTTGGCGTAACCATTAGTGACATACAGGCTGATCGTTTTATGATGCATTACAGCGTATTTAGCCAACAGCAAAATGCAGTCACCACGTTAGGTTCTTCACAAGTTGTCATGTTTAACTTTAAAACGGGTAAAAAAGCGCTATTGAGTGAACCATTATTGGCCGCACTTCATACTTATTCACGAGATTAAATTAAAAATAAGGATTTATTATGCGTTACAGCCCACTAGGTCGCAGTGGTATCAATGTGTCACGGGTATGCTTAGGAAGCATGACCTGGGGCGAACAAAACACCCAAGCGGATGCGGATGAGCAGATTGCTTATGCTCTAGAGCAAGGCGTTAACTTTATCGATACGGCTGAAATGTATGCCGTACCGCCGACTCCTGATACATACGGTAAAACAGAGCAAATAATTGGCGACTGGTTATCACGTAATAAAAGTAAACGTGATGACATTGTACTGGCAACTAAAATTGCAGGTAACGGTCTTTCTTGGGTCCGTGATGGCGGCGACATTACGCGCCAAGCAATCATTAATGCGGTTGATAATTCGTTACAACGCTTACAAACCGACGTAATTGACTTATACCAACTACATTGGCCAAACAGACAATCCCCCCATTTTAGTAAACAATGGCCCGGTATGATCCGCTTTAGTGACGCCAATACAGAGCAGCACACTGCCGGTATGCTCGATATTTTAGAAGGGCTCAATGACTGTGTAAAAGCAGGTAAAATCAAGCATTGTGGGCTTTCTGACGACACACCGTGGGGCATTAGTCAGTTTTTACGTTTAAGCGAAGAGCATAACCTACCGCGCATGGCCTCTATTCAAAATGAATTTAGCCTACTCCACGCAAAAGATTGGCCCTATCTAATAGAGCAATGTATTCATGAAGATATTGCATACCTACCATGGTCACCGCTGGCTGGCGGCATGCTTAGCGGTAAATACCTTAATGGCGCACGCCCAGAGGGAAGCCGCTGGACGCTAATGCAACGCAATGGCTTATTTCGTGATACCCCACAATCACAACAGGCAATAAGCCAATATGTTGAAATCGCTAAAACATATAAAATGTCAGCGGCACAATTGGCGCTAGCATGGTGCGACCAAGTGGATGGTGTATCGTCATCAATTATTGGCGCAACAACTATGGCCCAGCTAAAAGATAACATTGCTGCATTTAATATCGAACTAAGCGAACAAGCGCTTACCGATATAGGCACTGTTTTTAGACAATACCCAATGCCATTTTAAACAGCCACTAAAAAGCCCAATAAATCATTGGGCTTTTGTTATGCTAAAACCATCTCAGTCCTATACTCAAGGTAAATTTAAACGGCTAACCAGCGCTGCTCTAATAATAACTGCTGCGATAAATACAGTTGAGCTACAAACTCAGATCCCGCATTTACCACTGCGACACCTGCAGGCGTACCAGTCATTATAATATCGCCATCTTGCAAAGTCATAAACTCACTAATTTGCGCAAAAATAGCATCTGGTTTTGTGATCATCAGCTCACAATCACCTTGTTGTTGTACCTGACCATTGATGTTCAAGCTAAAACTAAATGCGGCTTTACTGTCATCTATTAGCACAAACTCACTAAATACAGCAGAACCATCAAATGCTTTAGCTCTCTCCCATGGCAGCCCTTTACTCTTTAAATGTGTTTGCACATCGCGCTTTGTTAAATCAAGTCCAATTCCAACTGCCGCAAGGCGATTATTTTGTACTAAAAAACACAGTTCGGTCTCAAAATGCAATTCATCATCGTTATGGTGGCTTTTTAAATTAGTACTAATTGCGCTATTTGGTTTTATAAAAAGTAACAGTTCAGTGGGCGTTTCATTGCCAAGCTCTGCGATATGAGCTGCAAAGTTACGTCCTACACAAACAACTTTATTCGGACTAATTGACTCAGTAGCACACAATATTGTATTCATTAAAGATATTCCTTTATGTCAAACATTAATCAGGTCTGTTAACAACGATAAATTAATCGGCTTTAACAGTACTTGTTCTATTTCCAACTGCTTAATTTTCACAGGATCTGGCTCCATACCACTGACAATTACCCGCTGTATTTTTGGATAATGTTGTTTTATATAGCTGGCCAGCTCCAAACCGCTGCCATCTGGTAAATGCATATCAAGCAGTACTTTATCAAACTGGCTATCACTTTTTAAAACCGCAAGACAATGAGCATAGCTTGATGCGATCAGCGTTTCGACTCCTAAGCTTTCCAGTAATAGTTGAGTTATTTGCGCAGCATCAGCATCATCTTCAACTAATAAAAAGCGTGCACTACTTTCACTTACTTTATGCTTTATCGCTGTTTCTTCGGGTTGATTATTATTTATAAGCTTATCTTGCAAACACTGATACAATAAAGTTGAATCTACTGGCTTACCGATCACATCATTAAAGCCTAATGCGGATAACTCACTGTGTATTCCTTTCATTGTAGCGGCAGTCAGAGCAATAATAGCTCCCTTAAAACCCATTTTCCTGAGCTCTATTGTTGCCTCTTTTCCACCCATAACTGGCATATGAATATCTAAAAATATAATGTCGAAAGGGGTGCCATTTTGTTGCGCCTTACTAACCTTATCAAGCGCTTGTTTTCCATGTTCCGCATAGTCTACTTTAGCCCCTGCGGAGGAGATCATATGGCCAACTAAAACCCGTAAATCTCTTAAATCATCAACCACTAATACTCGACCAGTAACCTGACATGGCGCGGTTTTATGCTGCATATTTGGCGTTAAATCAAGTTTAAGAAGCTCACGTTCAACTCCCTCAATATTGCCAGGATAGAGAGAAATAGTGAATTTAGAGCCATTACCAATAGCGGACTCCAAAGATATGCTTCCTTGCATTCTACTTAATAACTCAGAGCATATCGCCAAGCCCAAGCCTGCACCACCAACAGATCTAGACTCTACATCCGCAATTTGTTCAAATGGTTTAAATATTAAGGCTTGTTTTTCAGATGCTATACCAACTCCTGAATCTTTTATACTAAAAAATAGCATTTCCCGATTATTAACCACCTCGGTCCAGGCTCTAACAACAATTTCACCCTCATCAGTGAATTTAATAGCATTATTGACAATATTAATCAGAATTTGTCTAAACCGTGTCGCATCAATATTAATAATCAACGGCAGAGGTTGCAGTGACTCAAATCGAAGAGACAACCCTTTATCCAACGCCGATACGCGCATCAAGGTAAATACATCAGCCATTAAGCTATCTAAGTTTACATTACTGCAGCTGAGTTCAAGTTTATCTGCAGCTATTTTTGATAAATCAAGCACATCATTTAACAAACTAAGTAAGTGCTTACCGTTACGATAAATCACCCCCAATTCGTTATTCGCATGCTCACTAAAGTCACTTTGCATAAGTAACTCAGTGTACCCCAAAATAGACGATAATGGCGTACGTAATTCATGGCTTAAGTGCGCTAAAAAGCGATCTTTCGAGCGGTTTTCTGCCTCTGCTTTTAATCGTTCTAAACGTTCATCTTCAACATCACGTCGAGCTAACGCGTAACGAATTGAACGTGCAAACCGGCTACTACTCATCTCATTTTTTACAAGGTAGTCAACGGCTCCGGCATCAAGTGCAGCTGAATCTAGCGCATCATCTGATTGCCCCGTTAACATGATTATTGGGCCAGCAAACCCATTTTCTACCGCTTGTTTTAATACTGTTAACCCATCTGATGCACCTAACCGGTAGTCAAGGAGGCAAATATCATGTTCGTTTTTGCTTAGTACTTCAACAGCACTCAGAGGATCACTGATCCACTCTATGTCAAACGTATGCGCACTTAACTGCTCTAGATAATCACAAGTGAGTATATAATCATCTTCATCATCTTCAACAAGCAGCAATTTGGTTGCTTTAGTTAACATAATATCTCCCTATGCTAAAAAGCCCACTTAAACATATCTAAGTAGGCTCAAACCTAAACACCTCAAAACAACATTTACGACTCTTAATCAAAGCGGTTATTTTTTAAGGCGTTTGGGTGTGTCTATTATTAATCGTTAAAAGTACTCGGCAGCTCAACAAACTCTACCCAATATTTTCCTAACGTTTTCATTAATTCAACCAACCCCTCAAATGTGACAGGCTTAGTAATGTATGAAGCAGCACCTAGATCATAACCTTTTACCATATCCTCTTCTTGCTTAGATGTGGTCAAAATAACAACTGGGATCCCTTTTAAATTAGGGTTAGCCTTAATTGCTTGTAAAGCTTCTCTACCATCCATACGAGGCATATTCAGGTCTAATAAAATTAAGCCCGGTCGTGGTGACGACTCTTTGCTTTCAAACTTTCCTCTGCGCTCAAGGTACTCTAAAAGCTCAACGCCATCTTCAACAAAGTATAGCTCGTTAAGTACGCGGCTTTCGGCTAATGCATCCTGTGCTAGTAAACGATCATCTTCATCGTCATCAGCCATTAATATCGTAATTGGTTTTACTTTAGTGAATGGCATTTACGCCTCTCCTTGCAGTGTGAAAAGCTCACTTTCCACAGGTAATTTTATGACGAAGGTTGCACCCTCGCCGCTTTCGCTTTTTGCAGTTATTGTGCCACCATGGCGCTCAACTATACGTCGACACACAGATAAACCAATACCAGTGCCTTTGTATTGCGATCGCCCGTGAAGACGCTGAAACGGCACAAAAATCTTATCTGTATATTCGGGATCAAAGCCAATGCCGTTATCTGAAACCCTAATAATTTGCCACGATAACTCAGTATTATGGTCATCGCTAAATTCACTATAATGCTCATGTTCAATAGTGATTACAGGCGCTTCATTTGGCCGCCTAAATTTAACTGCATTAGATATTAAATTTAAAAACAACTGCTGCATTTGACTTGGATCAGCCTTAATAATGGGCATTTCAGCTACGCTAACTTGTGCATCACTTTCTTTTATCGCAATTTCTAAATCACTTAATATCTCAGTCATCACAATGTTTAAGTCAGTGTCTGTAAAGTCCTTACCACGTGTTGTTACACGTGAAAACTCTAGCAAATCGTTGATTAGATTTGACATACGCTGCGCCGCATTTTTCATTCTGCCAATGTAATCAATGCCTTTTTCACCTAACTCGTCTTTATACATTGTTTCCAAGCGGTCGCTGAATGCCTGAATTTTTCGCAGGGGTTCTTGCAAATCATGACTTGCCACAAATGCAAAGTCTTCAAGCTCTCGATTACTGCGACTCAACTCATCTGAGTACAACGTAAGCTCTTGCGTGCGCTCGTTAACTTTGTTTGCGAGCGTTTCATTTTGATGTTCAAGTTTTAAGCGATACCTAGCTTCATTTCGCAAATTTAACCGCGTCAAAATAAACATGCCGATAATTAACAAAGCACTCGTAATCGCTGTAATCGCAAACGTTATTTTTGCTTCATTTTTAATTTGCCTTAACTTTGCAAATAAATGCGCTTTAAAAATAATTTCACGATCTTGAATTTTTGTTACAAGCGCTCTAATTTCTTTATAAAGTTCTCGGCCCCTATCAGTATTAAGTATACCTAATGCACGGCGCTCCTTATCATCTTGAGCCAAGTTAACAGTAAGCTTTAGCTCCTTAATTTTAGCGTCAACCAATAAAAATAATTCAGCTATATGCTGAGCTTGCTCATCAATTTCTGATCGCAATGACTTCAAATGCTCAGTTTGTGACTCTAACTGAGTGATCGCATCAAAATAAGGAAGCAAGTAATCTTCTTTCTCTGTCAGTAAGTAACCCCTCTGACCGGATTCAGCTTGCACAACGGATAAATGAAGCTGTTCTATTGCAGCTGTCAATGAGTTTGTGTTATCTAAACTGCCTTGTGTTTTAGTTAAACTTTGAATTGTGTTCAATGCTAAAAAAGCATTACCTACAATAATACAAAGCACAACAGCGATAAAACTTGCCCATACTATGTTTGTTTTTCCTTGCTGTTTCTTCACGCGTATTTATTTCCTATATGCTTTATTGCGTATCACTAATTTTTTGCAAGCTATCACTGCATTGCTGACAATTACTGATGATTTTATCTAGTGCAGCAATTGCCTTATCTTTAGGCATGTCATTTTCTAGCACAAGCTTTATCAGTTCTGCATTCATTGATATACGATTAAGTGGTGCACGCGCATCATGAACTAATTTATTTAAAGGTTCTTTATCACTCATATTGCCCTCTATGATTACCTTGTTTACTTGTATTCACCTATGCCGCCGTAAGCATTTAGCCGGTTATAAAGTGTTTTAGTACTGATCCCTAGCATTTGAGCCGCCAAAGTCTTATTGCCTTGTACTTTATCTAAAGTCGCGTGGATCAGTTCTTTCTCAACTTCCTCAATAGTTTGACCGGCACTAACCTGATTAGCTTGGGTTTGCTTATTTGCACGTGAAAAAGGCGATTCTAAATTACCTGGTAACGTAATTACTTTCCCTTTTGGATCGCTCATTATAAAGGCACGATGGATTGCATGGCGTAATTCTCGTACATTACCCGGCCAATCATAGCTTTCAAGCTCTTTTAACTGGCTTGCTTGCCAGTTGAAATCAGTACCATTTTCATCATTTAACTGTTCTAAAAAAGCTTTAGCAAGTAGCTCTATATCTTCCTTGCGCTCGCGCAATGCAGGAATATCGATAGGGAACACAGCCAACCTGAAGTAAATATCCTCACGAATAACATTGTTTTGCGCCAAATCAGTTAACGAACGGTTGGTAGCTGATATAACACGACAATCAACAGGTAGCTCACGGTTTCCACCTACTCGTGTAACCTTTCTACTTTCTAGAACACGCAGTAAATTTGGCTGCATATCAATAGGCATTTCAGTTACTTCATCTAAAAATAAGGTTCCTGTTGCTGCTTGCTCAAACACCCCCTCTTTACGGGCGATAGCCCCTGTAAATGCCCCTTTTTCATGGCCAAACAGTTCGCTGCCTATTAGTTCTTTTGATAAAGCACCACAGTTGGTTGCCACAAGCGGCCCCTCACATTGGCTGGCATTATGGATAGCCTGAGCGACTACCTCTTTACCTGCACCACTTTCTCCCATTAACATCACATTTGCGCTTGTATTCGCAACGCGTTCAATCATGGTATACAAACTCTTCATCACTTCAGATTCGCCGATTAGCGTACCAAAGTGCTTTTCAATGCTCGGCTTTGCTTTTTTCTTATTTGCTTTCTTTTTAGGGTTAAGTACTCGCTCAATATCTTCGCGCTGCAAAGGCTTAACCAAATGCCCTACGTTAGGCTCACACATCTCAGCTAATTTACCTTTAACTGAAGGATGACCAGAAATTAACGTGATCTTTGGAGTTTGCCCAATACTTTTTAAGTGCTCAACCAAATGCAAACCGCTGCCATCTGGCAGCATAAAATCTAAAAAAACATGGTCAAAGGTATTATTAACAAACCATTGTTCTGCTTCTGCCAAATTGGCTGCGGTATCAATGTTATGACCTAAAAATTCAACTATATGGCATACAACATCACTAAACTCGGCGTCATCATCGACTAAAAGTATGTTTAACATTTTAAATCCCTATGATTTTTTTCCTATTCTACGCACCCTAATAAATAAATAAAAGGCTCTGACTTTCTCTTATGACATAGAACACGCACTTAACTACATATGTACGCTTAACTGATACAATTGGTTTACTTAATAAGGTATTTTTTTAAATTTAAACAAGGAACTCTATGCGCTTATTAAAAACAGCAATCCACCCAAGTATAAGTAATGCAACTTCAACGCAGTTTACTCGCTTAACGGGTCGCGCAATTGTCCTACGTGATAATACTATTTTGCTTATGTTTACTAAACGCTATGAAGATTACAGCCTACCCGGCGGCGGCATTGACGAAGGTGAAACTATTGAGCAAGGGCTTATCCGCGAGCTACAAGAAGAAACCGGCGCCCAAAATATTAAAGTACTTGGTGAGTTTGGTTTATACGAAGAATTTAGGCCTTGGTACAAAGATGACTTTGACGTTATAAACATTAAATCTTACTGTTATTTTTGCAGTATTGATGCGCAGTTAGGACAATCGCAGCTTGAGCATTACGAGCAGCAAAATGGCATGGTTGCTAAGTGGGTTGATATTCATGAGGCCATAGCCCACAACGAGCGCACACTGGCCAACAGCGATAAACAAGGGCTATCAATTATCCGCGAAACTTACTTACTAAAAGAAATTGTAAAAAAACTTTAATGCTCTGAATAAAAATTAAACCTGCTAACTTGCAGGTTTAATATCCTTAGGCAGCACATAAAAACGAAACAACCCAATCAGGTTACTCATTAAAAATAAACACTCCATTAATACCGCAACAGGTGAACCCACCAATATGTTGTGACTTATCCAAAAAGCAGTACCGAGCACCATAAATAGTCGCAACAATACATCCCGCTGTCGAAATGAAGCAAATGTTTGTATCAAGGTTGCGATTAACGCCAAACCGCTCAGCCAATCTTGCCAACTTAGAGCCACGGCAACACAGCTTAATAACATAAACCCTAACATCGCCCATTGGCTACGGTTAAAAATACAGTAAAAGTATCGTGTAGCGGCAATCAGCATCAATAAAGCGGCACTCATTTTATTCAATAAGAAAAAATGAGTGGCAGTTAAAAGCACCGAACTAAACAAGCACAGTAATATAAGTTTTCGGGACTTAAATTGAAACGATGCTAAATCTAAAAGTGTGGCAACTGCAACCAAACATTGTGAAAGTATGAACATAGCGACTCCTGTAAAAACAGCAGTCTAACTAGCTTTATGTCGTTTCCCCTTAACTTAAGTTAAGGCGCTTACGAATTCTTGATAATGATATAGCCGATATCCCAATATACAGTGCGACTTCAGTTAAATTCAGTTGAGCAAGCCAATGAGGTTTTTCGTTCAGTAAATAACAATACCGCTGCTCAGGTGTATTGAGCAGTAAAAATGCTTCTTTTGCTTCTTTAAAAATAAGCTGTTGAGTAATTAATTGCTGCTTTAAACATTGCCATGCAGGCTGAGTAAAAAGGCTAAGTGGCACAACAATTACTTTTGCAGATTTAATAACTTTCAATTGATAAAAAGCATCAGTATCCGTTAGCCAATTAGTAAATAGCAATGCAAACTCGTCTTTAAAATAAAACTCTTTACACTTCTGGCCGCCATCAGCAGTTGCATGTAATGCCCCAAGCACACCATCAAGTAACAAATACCCATAATATTGTTTTTGCCCTTGCTGCACTAACACGTCATCACGCTCAAATTGCTTTGTCGGATAACGCCCCGCTAATTTATCAGCCAAAGCATGCGCTAATTCACGGTTACTATCGCCCAGTGGTAATATGTGTGATTGTGGCATCTATACAGACCACTTACTCATTAATACCAACGACACTTCAGCTGCGCTCACATTCACTCGAGGAATATACTTTTGCCCACACCAAAGCGGTGAAAAACCACTTTCCTTACGCTCCTCGGCTTTAGATCTAAGCGCCGTGATTGCAATACTTGCATAAGGAAATGGCGGAACATGCTCAGGTATTGAGCCGAGTTCATTCATTACACGATTACAAATGCCTCTGGCTACACGCCCTGAAAACAACGTTGTTAATGATGTAGATCCATCGCCTTGCTTTAATATTGCATCACGATGAAGTGCAGATGTTGTTACCTCATTACACAGTAAATAAGCACTACCAACCTGCACACCACTGGCGCCTAGTAGCTTCATATTCAGTACGTCATCCGCATCAGCAATACCGCCAGCAGCAATAATAGGAACATTCACGTTAGCTACACATTCTTTAACAAGCTCTGTGGTTGTTTTATGTAAATTCAAATCCATTGATAAAAAATGCCCACGATGCCCTCCGGCTTCTAAACCTTGCGCAATAATTGCATCCGCACCATTGTTATTAAGCCAAATAGCCTCGTCGAGAGTCGTCGCGGTTGAGATTACTTTGCCCCCCCAACTCTTGATTTGTTGCACTATATTATTTGCAGGTAAACCAAAATGAAAACTCACTACAGGCGGCTTAAATGGGGCTATAACATCGACTATTTTTTGAGTTATGGGCTGTCGGGATGCCTCACTACTTAGTGCTCTTTCATCAACACCATACTCTGCAAAATAGGGAGCTAAAAGACAATGCCACTGCTGTGTTTGGATTGGCGTATAATCTGATTGCGCATGACAGAAAAAGTTAAGGTTATAAGGTTTATTAGTAATTTGTGTAAGTTGAGTTAATTGAGCTATAAGTTGCTGCTCACTTAACATCGCACATGGTAATGAGCCAAGCCCACCGGCTTCACACACGCTTGCTGCAAGCTTTGCATCTTGCACGCCGGCCATAGGCGCTTGAATAAGCGCAAGGGGAATATTAAAAAGTGACCTTATCATTAGACTCTCCTTGTAACATTTTCTGTTACGTGCATTTTTTACAGAATACAGCTACTTAATAATTTATATAAATAAAACCAAATAAAACACAAACCCCATTATTAACAAGTGGTTAAAAAGCTTATTTAGCTAAAAAATAAAGTGGCGTTAGCTTTGCAATATCTTCTGCACATGATTTGTAAGGAGATAAGTATGACTAACACAGTAACCACTATCAATCCGGCAACTGAAGAAACCATTGCTCAGTATACATTACTAACATTGGAGCAAGCACAGCAAGCCGTGGATAAAACCCACGATACCTTTTTAAAATGGCGCCAAACATCATTTTCTGAACGCGCTGATTTACTCAATAATCTTGCCAGTATATTTGAAAAAAATAAACAACAATTGGCCGAGTTAATGACTTTAGAAATGGGTAAACTCTATTCACAAGGCTTACAAGAAGTCGAGCTATGCGCTGCAATTTGTCGTTATACCGCTGAAAATGGCGCGTCGCAGTTAGCGGATGAAACACGTCAAATGCAAAATGGTAAAGCAATTATTACTTACCAACCGACCGGGGTTTTATTGGGCATTCAACCGTGGAACTTCCCACTATATCAAGTGATCCGCTACGCTGTAACTAACATAATGGCAGGTAATACTACCGTACTTAAACATGCCGGTAATGTATTTGGCATGGCTGAAAAAATCGAATCTCTCTTTATTGAAGCGGGCTTTGAAAAATACTGCTTCACTAATTTATTAATTGACGGTAAAACTGCCAGCGAGTTGATTAGCCACCCAGCGATTCGTGGCGTGACCTTTACTGGCAGTGACGGTACAGGTAAAAAAGTAGCTGAACGTGCAGGTAAATACGTTAAAAAAACGGTATTAGAACTGGGAAGTAACGATGCCTACTTAGTCCTTGATGATGCAGACTTAGCGCTTGCTGTAAAAACCTGCTTACAAGGGCGAATGGTAAATAATGGCCAAACATGTGTGGCGGCTAAGCGCTTCGTCGTTGTTGATGCCCTTTATGATGACTTTAAAAATGCCCTCAGCGAGCAACTTAAAAGCATGAAAATGGGCGACCCGATGGATAAGGAGACTAACCTTGGGCCAATGGCGCGCGAGGATTTACGCGATCAAATTCATCAGCAAGTGCAAGAATCAGTTGCAAAAGGGGCTACTGTCGTCGCAGGTGGCAACATTCCAGAGCAAACGGGTTTTTACTATCCGCCCACGCTACTTGAAAACTTATCGCCAGGTATGCCCGCATACGATGATGAACTTTTTGGCCCTGTAGCATCGTTAATTAAAGCTAAAGATAACCAAGACGCTATGCGTATCGCTAACGACTCACGTTATGGTTTAGGTGGTGGTATCTTCTCAAAAGATGAAAACAAAGCTATTGAGCTTGCTAAAAATCATTTTGAAACCGGTATGATCAATATAAACGGCTATGGTTTAGCGCAACCAAATTTACCATTTGGCGGAGTAAAAGACAGTGGTCACGGCCGTGAACACGGCGGTTTTGGCATACGAGAATTTGTAAATATTAAAACAATTATGATTAGCTAATTGATTACATCATTGCAAAGGGCCTTTATTGGCCCTTTTTTTATGCATCCATCACCTTAATGTATATACTCAAGCCACCTCACAATGCAAAATGCAGCGTTCCACAGGTGTTTAATATCAAGGCATTACTTTGCTACAATGACACACCCTTTAAAATGTAGGCACTTGGCCTTTATCTAAATGCTCCATCATTAATGCATCAACATCCTCTTCTAACTCGGTATTCTCATCAAGATTTGAATGCTGCTCAATATCTTCATAAACCAACTCAGTTAGTAACGCAAAGTGATCAGAGCCATACTTGGCCAAACGCTTAATGCGCTTGACGGTAAACTCTGTACTATGAAAAAGATGGTCCAGCGGCCAGCGCATAAAAAAGTAACTCGCATGAAATGTATTAAAAAAGCCACGCCCTTTACGTGGATCTAATAGGCCACTTACTTGCATAAATAAACGAGTACTGCGAGACCAAGCCACATCGTTTAAATCTCCAGCGACAATCACAGGGCGCGTAGCATCTTTAAGCGCTTTGGCCACCATTATCAACTCACTATCTCGCGGGCGAGAGGAATCTTCTTCTGTTGGGCTCGGCGGTGCTGGATGAATGAAGTGACCTTGTATCTCTAAACCATCATCATTAACAAACAAAATGTGAATTGAAGGCACATCACTTTCAACAAGCTCACAAATTTGCGCCTGTTTAATTTTGTATTTACTAAATAGATGCATGCCATAGCGATTATCTTTTGGACAATCAATTGTATAAGGGTAGTCTTTTTTGAGCACACTGAGCTTTTGCTGCCACCAATCATCTGACTCAAGCGTGATCAGTAAATCGGGCTGATGCTTATCAACTAACTTTAGCAATGCATCACTATTATGGTTCGACATTAATACATTGGCTGACATAATACGAATACTATGCTGCGCGTTACTTTGGGCACTTTTAACCTCATGCGCAGCGCACCATGTGTAAGGAAATATCCACCAACCTTGAACACTAACAATAATACTGTTAGCCACCGCTACTGCTGCCCACCACAAATAATCTCCACCAGAAATAAGGAGCATCGACATGACTATAACAAGGTTAAACAACGCCAAATAAAAAACCTGCAGGCGAACAAAATCACAACTTCTCACTAAGTAATGCTGGCTATAAGACATAGGTAATACAGTAAAAATAAATAAAATAGTGGTTATTATTATCTCTGCTATTAACACGTTAGTTCCTTAATTAGGTTAAATATATACCCAAGCCACCTCAAGATGTGATCGTCGTTGGAATTAAAAGCGATTTAGGCAAGGCATTGATTGCAAGTAATAGTGGTTCTATTGTTAAAATCAATCCCTTATAAAAATAACGCAGTATAAATCGCTTTTAAACCAACCCATTGGGCGTTTCACAGTCACTTACTCTCATCGTTGTTCCTTCTTAAAAGGGATTGCCATTGTTGCAAAGCAACGCCTTGATATTAAGCCCCTGTGAAACGCTGAATTCTGCATTTTGAGCTGGCTTGGGTATAAAGCCATTTTAACTAATAATATACAGTACAGGCTGTTCATTAAATTTATTAGCCTAGCAAGATCATCTGAATTAAAGATGAAGAAATATAAGAGTTTCTCTATCTATTAACATTATTTTTATCGTTTTATTTGCTGTTTTTCATCATCGGTTAACGGCTGATACCAGCGTGGATAGGACCAGCCATATCCCCACCTAAATGATGTTGGTAAATAAGGACTCCCTCCCACTCGAACACCCGCTAACATAAGCTGTGCTATTGCAGGTTCGCCAACTTGAGCCACACAGTGTTGTAACTGCTGAACAGCTGTTAAACGCTGCTCATACGTGCCCCCCTGCCAATAAGCATAATCATGCTCTGTACAACAATTTAGCCATAGCTCTTTTTGCTCAAACGTACCATCAGGAAAAGCGCTGCACCCATCTGACGTAAAAGGCTTAATCTCTTCACTATGCGCGCTGTATGAGATTATAAAAAATAACAAAGTAAAAATATAACGCATAAATATTCCGTATCTTGAAAATATAAACCACCTGTTTACAAACCTAACTATCCGACGTGGGCTCGGCTCTTTTAATCGATGCCGGTACTATCATTTTATGCATTGGTTTTACAAACAACATATAAAGCTTACCTAAAAAATTATGCACATGAACCACTGTCGAAATTGAAATGAAATTACCTTGTATCTCATCCCTAAAAATAGAAACTTGCACGTCTAAATGTTTATCTGAATCACCTAAAACAACTTCTTCATCACTTAAATAAAGTAAGGTAAATATACCAACCCTATCACCAACTTTATAATCACTCTTTGGTTTACTTGAATCGAAACCTCCTAAAGCACCCAGGTTTTTCAGACCAAAAAGGCCAACAACTCTATTGCGAGTTGCCATTAAAAAATTAACCCAAGCAGGTGTGGTAGCTGCATGATCTAACCACACTTGCAGTGAGCTTCTATTTTTAATATGTGAGTGAAATGAATACACATCAAAAAAATAAGCGTCATGCAATACTTTTGATATTTGACTATTATCTGGCACCTGCGTTTTCACAATATCTACGGACACGACTTAACACTCCTTTACTATTAAACCTTAATCACCAAGTAATCAAAACAATTGAATATACCTCACGAATCCCTGCATCTCTAGCTGCCACTTTCAATAATCATACCCTATAGTCTCAATATAAACAGTTGATTATCTAAACTATTAATATGCTAAAACCACCTCTAAAAAATAAAAGCGTGACAACCTTATCCTTTATTGTTTAAGATAATCGCACTTTCCTAATGGAGTTTGCGCATTAATGAATAACTAACACCTGTTGAAATTCGTTTTATTTATTTGAATTTACAGGGTTAGTGGGCGCAAAATTCGTCATATTTCGACCTATCACAGTATAAAAATACTATTTTTGCGCGCCATGCCCTGCACTATCCAGAGGCATTATGCATACATTACACGTTCACAATTTGGGTTTTCAATACCCTGATGGTCACAACCAATTCAAGCAGCTTAATTTTTCAGTCACTGAAAAGCTCACTGCAATCATCGGCGCTAATGGCAGCGGTAAATCATTATTGGCAAACATACTAGCTAATAAGATCCAACCAACAGCTGGGAGTGTTGAATTTAGCGCCAATGTGTTACTCATTTCACAGCAACAGGTAAATGAGCAGCCCAAAAGCGCAGCTTCGCAAACAATTGCACAATTACTCGCTATAGATAAAAAACTGGCTGCACTTACGCGTATTGCACAAGGCAGCAGCTGTGAAGCTGACTTTAACGCTGTTAATGATGATTGGTTGTGCGAGCAACGCTACCAACAAGAACTTTTAACCCTCGGTATTGATGCACCACTAAAGCACAAGCTGACTGAATTAAGCGGCGGCCAACAAAGGCGCTTACTGCTATATTGCGCATTACAAGCTGCGCCAGATTTACTTATTTTAGATGAACCAAGTAATCACCTCGATATCCCAGCAAAGCGCTGGCTAATAGCACAATTACACGCATTTAAAGGGCTGGTAATTATAGTAAGCCATGATCGGCAACTGCTTAATGAATGTGATGCAATTATTGAGCTAAATTCACAAGGTGCTCATTATATGACGGGTAATTACCAACATTTTAGCGAGCAAAAAGCGCTGCAACAAACCGCGTTAATAAAACAGATTAATCACCTTGAAAAAGATCAAAAAAAGCACCAACAGCAAACACAGCTAAATCACGAAAAAGCCCAACAGCGCGCAGCACAAGGTAATAAAATCCGTAACAATGCTAGTCAGCCAAAAATGATGTTGGATTTTAAAAAAAATAATGCACAAGCCAGTAAAGGTAATAGCGAACGTTTAGCAACAGCAAAACACCAAGCCATAATAGATAAACGCCAAGCGTTGAAAGAGCAACTGCCCACAAGTAGCATCATGAAGCTGCAATTTAACCTACAAACAACACATAAACGGCTGCTATTTGTTGAACAGTTAGTGCTTCCTTTTAAATCTGCATCGCCGATAACATTTAGCGTATTTAACAATGATAAGCTGCATATTAAAGGCCCAAATGGCTGTGGAAAATCAACCTTATTACATCTTATAAGTAACTCAGCTAACCCCCCGTCACGTTCGTTTTCAGGCGCAGTACAATTAAATAGCAAGATACTTTATATTGATCAACACTGCGCATTTTTAACATCATCACAAAATTTAGTTAATGCATTAGAGGTATATTGTAGTAACCTCGACATGCAGCACATGCGTCATTTACTGGCAAATATTGGTTTTAAGGGCGATGATATTTACCGCCCTATAAGTCAATTAAGCGGCGGTGAAAAAATGCAACTAGCAATGTTAATAGCAGCCCACAACGCACAAGCGTATTTACTGTTACTTGATGAGCCCGACAACCATTTAGACCTTGATAATAAGCAGTTACTCGCCAACTGCTTATCCGAGTTTAAAGGCAGCTTTATGCTGGTAAGCCACGATGAGGAGTTTATTTTGCAATGTAATGTCACGGCTGAAATCGACTTAAGCCTAGACTAACAGAACTTTTTAGGTATTTTACGTTCAAACTTATCGGATCGCTTATCACACCAATGTGGGGTTAAATTACCTCGCATTAGTTCATTATAATAATGAATAATAAGGAATAATATGAAAGTTCAGCAATTAATATTGGTGATTATCATCACCTCTTTAGCAGGCTGTAGCACTTTTTTCAGCCAAAATACGAATCAAAAAACTCGCTCTAGCAGTTTAGTCGATTTTTTATACCCAGATGAGCAAAGCCGTCAGGCACATCTACCCAGTATGCCAACGCTGAATCTTCCTGCAACAGTAGGTATTGCGTTTATTCCAAACAAATATGATTCTGGTATACGCAGCAATGATGAAATAGCCTTACTTGAAAAAGTTAAAAACCAATTTATGCAGTATGACTATATTGACCGGATTGAAATTATTCCAAGTAGCTATTTAAAGGGAGGTCAAGGATTCACAACCCTTGAGCAAGTATCTCGCTTGTATGATGTCGACATTATGGCGCTTGTGTCGTACGACCAGGTGGCTCAAACGCTGGAAAATAATGCCGCTTTTTTATATCTCACCATCGTCGGTTTATACGTCATTCCGGGTAATGAAAATACGGTACAAACCTTTGTTGATACAGCCGTGTTTGATGTAAAAAGTAAAAAAATGTTATTTCGCGCCCCTGGTATTAATAAAGTTGACAAGCGAAGCACTGCCGTTGGTATTGATGATACTTTAAATACGCAATCTCAGCACAGTTTTAACTTAGCGGTTGATGATATGGCGGCTAATTTAGACGCAGAGCTTGGCCGTTTTAAAACACGCGTTAAAGAAGAAAAAATTGCCAAAGTAACCCACAAAAATGGCAGTAGTGGCGGAAGCATTTTTTGGCTACTCGCTTTGCTCAGTGGCGTATTTCTAATCAAGCAACGCAAATGGTTTATTTCAAATATTAAAGACTAAAGCTTTGTAACAACTAAAAAGTTATATACCCTTTAGCTTTAGAATTAATTAGGTAAAGGGTTTTCATGTTATATCGCTTACTGAGCATGGTAATAATTACACCACTGGCTTTTAATTCATTTGCCACACAAAGCCCAATTGAACGCATAACAACCACCGCATCGCGCACAGAAACATTAGCTGATCCGCTGCCTGTCGTAGTAAGCACTATCAGTGAGCAACAACTAGCCCTCATTGCCCCGACCCATATTGAGCAAGTATTAAAGCAAATAGCAGGTGCGAATATTCAGCACGGCAATGGCCAAGAATATTTACCCGCGTTACGCTCTGCGGTTTTAACTGGTGCTGGTGCCTGCGCCAGCTTACTTAGTGCTGAGGATGGCATTCCTTTACGCGCTGCTGGGTTTTGTAATATCAACGAGCTATTTGAAACGCACACCGAAATGGCAGAGCGTATTGAGGTTTTAAAAGGCCCAGGCTCTGCGCTATATGGCTCAAACGCTGTGCATGGTGTCATTAATGTCATCACCCCTGATACCACTTACGGCGATAGTTTACTGGGTATTGATACCGGTTCGTACGGCTATAAACGCCTAAAATTACGCAGCGGTAAAGACTTTGGCACACAAGGAATAGGCTTTAATGCCAGCATCACTCGCGATAGTGGTTATAGAGATGATGAAAGTGTAAATCAAGAAAAACTCAACCTTCGTTATCGCTTTGAGAGTAACGATCTGCTACTCACCTCTGGGCTTACTTACACTCATTTAGACCAGCAAACTGCTGGGTTTATTACTGGCTTTGAAAGCTACAAAGATCAAAACCTTGCACAAGCTAACCTCAACCCAGACGCATTTCGTAAAGCGCGTTCATTTCGTGCTTGGTCAAAAGCACAGTGGCAATCAAGTAATAATATCGTCACTATTACGCCCTATTTTCGTAATCAAAGTATGGACTTTTTAAAACATTTTTTACCCGGCACACCGCTTGAAAAAAATGCACAAACAGGCTTTGGTATTCAGTCTTTATGGCAGCATAACTACAATAACGACATTCGTATTCACCTTGGTTTTGATACTGAATACACCGCGGCTGATTTTTTACAAAACCAGAACGAGCCAACACAAGGATCTGCGTTCTTAGTCGCAACAGTCCCCCAAGGCAAGCATTATGATTACGATGTAAATAGCACGCTTTACGCGCCTTTTATTAGTGTTAATTGGCACGTTAAGGCGCTTACCATAAGCGCAGGCGCTCGCTTTGAACATATACGTTATGATTACGACAATAACATGCTAGCTGGCCGCACTCGTGATGATGGCACAGTATGCGAAAAAGGTGGCTGTCGTTACTCCCGTCCTGCGAGCAGCAAAAATAGCTTTAGCAATTTATCGCCTAAACTGGGGCTAAGTTATCAATTAAATAACAATCACTATATCTACGCGAACGTGTCACAAGGTTACCGCGCACCGCAAGCCGCAGAGTTATATCAATTACAACGAGATCAAGAAATAGCTGAACTAAAATCAGAAACCGCTGATAACTTAGAGCTTGGGCTAAAAGGCCACTATCAACAGTTGCATTATGTGCTTTCAGCATATGCGATGAACAAACAACACAGTATATTTCGTGACAGTGATTTTTTTACTGTGAATGACGGCAAGTCACACCATAGGGGAGTCGAGGTCGAACTTAATTACGCACTCAGTAAATCGATACAATTGGCTCTTGCTGCCACACATGCTAAACACAGTTACAGCTATAACCAAATTTTAAACGACATTAATATTAACGGGAATGATATAGACACCGCACCGCGTACCCTCGCTAACATGCAAATAAACTACCAGCCAACGGATACAACACAACTCGCTTTAGAATGGCATCATGTCAGCCGTTATTTTACTGATCCTGAAAATCGTCATGAATATACGGGTCATCATCTATTCAATTTGCGAAGTGCTTGGCAGCTAACACCACAACTAACTCTCGCAGCACGCATTACTAACCTTACCAACAAAGCTTACGCAGAACGAGCTGACTACACGAGCTTTAGTGGTGAGCGTTATTTTCCAGGAAAACCTCGCAGCTTTATGCTCTCAGCTAGTTATACGTGGTAATAACGCCATTGATGCTGCTTTTAATTCCAACGACGCTCGCATATTGTTTGGGTATTAAAAAGCGCTATTTTGAAAATTCAAAATAGCGCTTTTTAATTATTATATTCGCTCAAATGATATTGACTAACGTACCGCTAACATGATTAATCCTGGTACTATAAAGAAAGATCCTAATACATAACCCAGCGCCGCAGACTTATTATTTGCACCCACTTTAGCTAATTTTTCAGCAAGCGTAATTGGAATTTCTCTTAATACGGGTGTGCCGTAAATTAATGCCACTGCAAATACGTTAAACATGACATGCACCAAAGCAATTGTTAGCGCCACTTCAGCCATTGGACCTGTAATTGAGGTTGCAGCAAGTAATGCTGTTATTGTTGTACCAATGTTAGCACCTAGCGTAAATGGATAAATTTGACGTGTCGTGAATACACCGCTGCCGGCCAGTGGAATCATTAAACTGGTTGTTGTTGACGATGATTGCACCATGACTGTCATTGCCGCACCAGAGGTAATACCCGCGATAGGACCGCGACCAATAGCGCCATGTAATATGTTTTTAGCTTTACCAACAAGTGCTTTTTTCAGTAACTTACCCAATGCTGTTACTGCAAATAAAATCAAACCGATACCAGCCAGTACCATGGCTACACCAAGCATTTTAGTGTCTAAAAAACTAAACGCATCTTTAATCAAGCCCACTGCAGGCTTTACAAGTGGCTTGATAAAGTTATAGCTCTTTAATGACAAATCAGCATCGCCAACAAATAAGTGCGATAGACTCGCCGACATCTTTTGTAATAAACCAAACATGATTTCTAACGGTAAAAATATAGCAACCGCGAGTAAGTTAAAAAAATCATGTACTGTAGACGCTGCAAATGCACGCTGAAACTCTTCTTTAGAGCGAATATGACCAATCGATACGAGAGTGTTGGTAATCGTGGTACCAATATTTGCACCCATTACCATTGGAATTGCAATACTAAGCGGTAAACCACCTGCGACCAAACCCACAATAACCGACGTAACCGTTGAAGATGATTGCACTAATGCGGTTGCTAGTGCGCCAAGTAACAGCGCCACAAATGGGTTAGTTGCAAAAGCAAAAATTTCTTGTGCGCCCTGTGTACCGCCCGACGCTAGTTTAAAACCACCACTTACACTACCCACTGCAACAAGTACTAAATAAACTAAAAAGGCAATGGCAGCCCAATTAAGCGTTTTCATTAATAGCGTGTTCTGGTTTGATTCACTCATGTTTAAATCTCGGTTTTTGTCTTACCAATTATGGCATTTTGATGACGTTTTTGTTTCACGACGCATTAGAACACTCAAATATTACAGAAATATTTCAGTCAGATTAACACGCAGATTAATCACGTTTAATAAACAATGAAAATACTGGATGAAATTTTACATCATCAAAAAAGCAATCAAATTCAATGAATTAAAAAACACTAAAGATAAATAGATCATACAGAGTGTTTTACATTCGTTTACAGTCAAAATAGACGCTATAACGATTATCTCAACCTCATTACAGCAATATGATTTAGCGAATCAAAATAAATATTAAATGGCGTGAATCTACAATTTTTGTTCATTACAAAACATTATGCTTATATCCAAATCCAATACACGAAAAGCAGCACTATGAATCCACAATTAAAATCGCTCAGTTTGTTTGCACTGTTCAGTATTAGCTTTGTTACAACAGCAAGTAATAGCGTGACCATAAATACATTAGTTAAACCTAATAGCCACCAGCTTAAAATTATAAAAAACGACCATTTACTTTATCATGCTAATACACAGTGGAGTGCATCCGATGTTGTACTTAACGTTAGCGTTGGACATCAAACTCAGCGCGGTAAAATAGTTATAAATCGCAATTCGGTCAGTGCTTTTAATGAGTTAGGTGAGCCGCTTTGGCAAGATGATAGGTTAGATAATAAAGTGTGTTTACCTGAGCTTTTTGCTGAGTTTATTCGCGCTAATTTAACCGAACTTAAAAAAGAGCAATCCATTACCTGTGTAGGTCCTGTTTTAAAAGCTAAAAAACTAGCGCCTTTCAAAGTAACTTTGTTATCACAAACCCCAGAACAACTAATTGTTAATATTGGTCCAGGGTCTTTTGGTATGTGGTTTTTTATGGATAATATTGAATTGATTTTAAATAACGATGCTACTTATGTATTAGCTTATAAAGGCATTACACCAGCCCCCTCATCCCTATCGGGTAAAATGAGCTACTTAAATATGACAGCCTCTTCTAAAGTAAGTTACCCGATAGCAAAAATTGAAAACACTATTTTATGGTAAAGGCTTAATGTTATTTTTGCATAGAAAGTTGGGCATACTGCTTTGGTGTCATGCCCGTCCATAACTTAAATATTCTCGAAAAATGCGCCTGATCAGCAAAACCACAAATAAAGCCAATTTCAGCTGCGCACGATGACTGTTCTAGTAAATAGTGGCTAGCGCTATTTACCCTAACTTCTTGCAATAACTTAGCAAAGCTATGGCCTTGAGCACTTAAATGTCGCTGTAACGAGCGCTGTGAGAGTGCTAAATAACGTGCCACTTTATCTAACTCAATATCTAACAGACCCAGTGCGATGATTGCCTGTTTAGTGTTATCAACAATAGCCTGAGATGATGCCTGCTTTCCCTGTGCAACATGGCTCGTAACACTCGTATTTATTGATGTACTCCAGTGAATATACCAAGGCTCATCTGAATTTAATTCAGCTTGGTCACATGCTAATGCAGGATAGCTAAACATTCCTGTATTTACTGACTCGCTGCGACTTAAGTAAACAGTGTGCGCCGAGGTTTCATGCAACAATGCACATAACACACCTAAAACAACTAAGTCTTCCTCAAGGCTAGGTTGCTCTATTGCTGTGGATTTGTGCTTTACCTGTACACAGTTTTCAAAAAATTCGAATTCAACAAAATGCTGGCTATGAACATAACGCTCCAGCCGCTGCCACTTCTTTAAAAGCAGCAACGGGTCCTTATCATGCAGTAGCGCTTGCCCTATGGGCGAATCTACAAATTTAGTCACCCCTGCGCCTATCTTTAATAACGCAGCAAGCCCATATTACTCACTCACTGCATTTATAAACGCCCGCTTAGTCGCTAAGGGGATATGTGCATTGGATTGTAGTGGTGGGTGCTCATTCGCTTTTTCCAATAATATGTCCAACCCAGCACATAAAATATTAAGCATGGCTTTGCTAGCAAACGCGTTTGAATTACTTTTTTCATTAATGAGCATCGCCACCATACTTAATCGTTCCCTATTTTATATAAACTTAATCGCTCTGTAATTTGGGGCTAATCAGCTTTTCTATTTTCTTTCCTATTATAGGAAGTTTCATTAACCAATTTGGTGCTATTTTTATGACGCTTACAACACTGAAAAACCAAACCAACTTACCAATAAAAACAGTGCTTATAATGGTAGGTACACCTAAACCACTTAAAAAACTCAGTACCACCATCAATCGTGGCGGAGTGGGCAATAACGACATAGCTGCCAATGCAATAAAGCCATACTCTTTTATATAACCTTGCAATTCCACCCACCGTGAATACATTTTGCTATCTTGCGTTGGAACAATTAATTGTAAGTAACTATCTAAAACCGTTACTAAAAACAGTAAAATGCACGCCCCAACTGCAGCAGCACTGGCAAACGCCAGTGCTGTCAACGCCGCCTTTTTAGGTTGTAGCCATGCCAGTAATATAACGGATGTTTGCGTCGGTAATGCAGGTATAAAAAAATCACCTACGGAGACAAATGCCAATGTAGGGATCGCATTAGGCTTAGCACCATTTTTACCTATCCATGCTATAACTCTTCTTGAAACGGACTGCTGCTTTTTCATGTTCGTCCCTTTTATAGCTTAATCATAACGTTTTCGATCAAATTAGGAAATAAAGCCCGTACTTTCATTAATATACGCACCTTACCAACATGAATCTCTTTTTGGCCCTTTGCTGCACCTTTTATGATTTCGCGCGCTGCTTGTGCAGGACTTATTTTTCCTCGGCCATAGCCATTTGTCATGTCAGTTTCAACCATAGGCAATATTGCTTCACACACGGTTATACCGCTTTTATGGCGTGTAACCTGACCATTAAATGATTTACAAAACGCTCGAATACCGGCTTTGTTCGCACAATATATTGGCGAACTTTGCTTAGGCGATACAGCCAAGCCAGTTGTAATAAATACCCACGTACCCGCCACTTTCTGCACGTTTGAAAATAATAAACGAGTTAATAAAATGGGCGCGGTAAAATTAATCATGGTTTCGTTTTCAATACTAATAAGTTCGTTATTAGCCGTAAATAAATCTCTTTTTTGCTGCACTGCGGCATTATGGATCACAACATCAAACGACCTATTAATAATAGAAGACGCTAAGTTTTCTATGCTTTTAACACTCATTAGATTACATACTAGCCACTGCACATCAGGAAGTTCTAGGTTACTTTTAGCCACACTGTTTTCATTACTACCCGTTGCATAAACGCTGTAACCCGCCGCTAAATACTGCTTAACTAAAGCTCGACCAATGCCTCTCGTTCCGCCGGTGATCAACACTGTTTTATTCATTGCCGTACTCCTTAAAAATAGAAAGGTCGACGGGATTATCAAAAATTGATCGGCCTAAATACTCCACATATTTACCGCGCAAATTACGATCCCTAGGCTCAAGCAAGCCCTCTATTTTAACAAGTGCAGGGACATCGCCTTGAAAATAATAGTTGGTTGAGCCAAATAACATACGCCAAAACCAGTTATTGGGAGTCACACTCACTACACGGTAAGCTCCTTGTTTTTGCATACGAAGGCTAACCCCCGTATGTGCTTGAACTTTTAGTACAGCATAATCAAATGACACAACCTCCCCCGCTAAAAGCGGCGTCCAATGATGTGTAATTTCAAATAATATACTCAGTAAAGTGCATGGTCGGCGTGTAAAAGTTAGTTGCTTGATGTTTTGTTGATAGTTCGTTTTTTTGCTGTTTAGCACACTGGTGCTGCTATCGTGATTAATGTCTAAACTAGCCGATTCATCAAGGTGTGGTTGATGCATTGTAGCCTGTAGCAGTCCTGCTTCAGGGCTCCAAAGTGCTGTTTCCATGGCAATATAAGGTGACTTTTCACATGGTAACGTATTCCCCTGCCACACTCGTTTAGCTTCAAATAAGCCATCTTTGCGCAACTGCATTGAGATCTCATATTCAAATGTAACTCGTGTACTTTGGTGTTTAAGATTAAACACCTTTGCCGTGGTAGAAAGAGCTTGGGGCTGATTTGCTAAATTCAAAATAACGTCTCACTTTATCAATAGGTAAATACATAAAATATATGCAGTCACATTACCTGTTGAGCTAACGTTATTATTGAATATTTACGCCACATTTATCACAATTGTGAAGCTATACCCAAACTGAGGTGGTTTGGGTATAAGTAGCCTTTAAGTTATCTGCTATTTATTATTTTAAACCCATATTATTGCCAAGCAGTTCTTTATATTTAGGCGCTAACTGTACTTTTTGTTCGGGGTATTTTTCCAATAACTCAATTAGCAATAACTTGGCCTCTTCAGGCTGGCCTTTAGCAAGAAACATATCAACCTGCTTTAACGTAACAGCAAAGTCATTCGCAGGTGCTTGCTTTTTCATGCTACGACTACGCAGTAACTCTGTTTGCACTTCAAGCTTTAGCTCATCAGCCATTGGTTCTGCGAGTAACGAGGCTGGGGCTGCACGCTCACTTCGCTTAATGAATGGCGTTGAATTAATGTTCGCGTCAGGTTCGAGAGCTGGCAAGTCATTTACAGAGGTAAATTGATCTGTATTTTGCCAATACAGCAAACTAACTAACATTAACGATGCTGCTGTTGATAGCCGCCCATACCACGTTTGATAAAAACGTTTTGATTTTACTTTGGGCTGCACTGCATTCACTGCGTTTTGCAATATTTGTTGATCCAGCGCTGAACTTGGTTGCTCTGTTGCACCATCACGATAAAGCGAAGCAATCTTATTACTAGTGAATTTATCAGTCATCTATTCCCACCATTTTATGCATGATGCACTGTTTTAGTTTGGCCAATCCATAACGTATCCTACTTTTAATATTATGAGCGGACTCCCCTACCAACTCAGCAATTTCATCTAATGTAAAACTTGCTTCATGCTTTAATAAAAAGGCCTCTTTTTGCTGGCGTGGTAATTGAGCTAAGCATGCTTTTAAGTAATGTGCTTGTTGCGATAAATAAAGCGCTTCATCATGCTCACGCTGAATACTTGCATGCTCACTCGACACACATTCACTTGGGATATACTCCAAACTACTCACTGATTTATCATCAATACTGTAGTCATCATTCGCTGCGATTACCTTACTATGGGTGGCATTACGGCGGTAATAATCGACAAGCTCATTATGGGCGATCCGATACAACCAAGTCGTAAACTTTGCGCTGACTTGATAATTTGAACGCGCTTTAATCAGTTTATTCCACACCTCCTGAAAGAGCTCTTCGGCTAGCGCTACCGATGAGCACTGACGAACAAAATAGCGATAAAGGCTGCTTTTGTGCCGTGTGTACAAAAGTGTAAATGCTTGCACATCACCTTGGCCATATTTAAGCATTAGCGTTTCATCTGCTACGTTTTTCTCGTCTTTCATGGCGCCCCTTTATGAATGGCTGATTTTTATATATTAGCCTCTTACATTAGGGCGTGTTGACCTTTCGTGATTAATTTTGCAGCAGCATGTTTGGTATTTAGGCAAGGCAGCGCCTATGCTGTGTGGTTGTTCCCCATAAATAGGCGATAACGCAGTATAAATGCCAAACATGCGCTGCCCAAAGGGTTCTTCCTAGGGGCGATTGACTCTTTGTTGCTCGGTTTTTACTTAGCCCGCTAGGTTACAAACCTCGCGCCGCGATTAAATCGCCCCTAGGTTGAACAAATTTCAATCCACAAAGGTCAACACGCCCTAGTACTTTATATTTTAGTGAAGGACATCAGCAGTTTTTACCAGCTGAATAAACTCACTACGATAGCCAAACGGGTCATTCCCCTTATTTTTTATCGCTAATTTAGTGCAATCTTCATAGTGCCAGTCGCTGGTGTATTTTGCACCTTTAAGTAACTGAGCAAACCCAGCAACCGCAGTCGCAAATTTAAAATCTGTACTTGTATCTAACCAGTCACTATCGTTTTTTGGCATAAATACTGGAGTGCTGATTAATTCACTGCGCTCACTATTTGGTTGTTTATAACGCACTTTAACAAACGCAAGCTCTTGGCTATCGTTGCTTTTGTGCTGTGTGGTTTTATAACGTAAGTCATCAATACGTTTATTAGGCGAGTTTGCAAGTGTAATTTCATAAAGGGCTGTTACCGTGTGCCCCGCGCCAAGCTCTGCTGCATCAACTTTATCGTTATTAAAGTCTTCCATTGCAAGTAGCCTATTTTGGTAGCCAATCAAGCGATATTCAGCCACCTGCTGCGGGTTAAATTCCACCTGAATTTTTACGTCTTTGGCAATAATTTGCATCGTACTACTTAGCTCATCAACCAGTACTTTACGTGCCTCGTTAATGTTATCAATGTAAGCATGTTGTCCATTGCCAATGTTGGCTAATTGTTCCATCAAACCATCGTTATAGTTGCCTTGACCAAAACCCAGCGTAGTTAACGCAATCCCTGTTTTACGTTTGTCGGCCACCAGCGCTTTAAGCGCCTCGGTCGATTGTAAGCCGACGTTAAAATCGCCATCGGTGGCTAAAATCACTCGGTTCACACCTTCTTTTTTAAAGTTTTGCTGTGCTATTTGATACGCAAGCTCAATGCCTTGCTCACCATTGGTTGAGCCTCCCGCAGCTAATTGTTTTAGCGCGGTGGTTATTGCCTGATGATCATTACCTTTAGTGGCAGGCAACACAACACCAGCTGCGCCGGCATATACAACGATTGCCACGGAGTCATTTTCATCGAGTTGTTTAGTCAACATGGCTAAACTGGTTTTTAATAAAGGCAGTTTGTCTGGCGTATTCATTGAACCCGATACATCCAATAAAAAAACCAAATTAGCAGCTTTTAAATCTGCTTTTTCAATTTCAAATCCTTTAATACCAATTTTTACAAGCTGCCTACGTTCATCCCACGGTGCAATACCCAGTTCAGTATGCACGTTAAAGGGCGTGTCTATACTTGTAGGCGCGCTGTAATCGTAGCTAAAATAATTAATAAACGCTTCTTCTCGCACTGCATCAACTGGTGGTAACTTACCTGCATTTAGTATACGACGAACATTACTGTAACTGCCTGTATCCACATCCACCGAAAAAGTAGAAACAGGCTCAATAGCAGCCTGTTTAACGGGGTTTTGTTGTGACTTTATGTATTTTTCACGATCTTGCTCTGTCGAAAATACAATATGATTACTTGGATCAGGGCGTTTTTCTATCATAACGTTTGAAAGCATTAACCCTTGTGACTGCGCGGCATAACTAACAGGAGCCAGACGTCGCCTTGTTTGCACATCTGCTTGTATTGCATCATTGACTCGTGCATTAGTTTCTTGTTTGCTTTGAATTATTACAATTGCCTCAGACTGCTGTTTTTTCTCATCATTTGCCTTTTCGCTCATTTTATTTGAGCTTTGGTTACAGGCCGTTAGCCCTAACAAAACACTAAAGCTAATTGTTGCTAAACGATAGTTACATTTTATACCATTAATTTTTTTTGAAGAGTTGTTCATAGAGTCACCTTGTTTAATACACTGCTACTAATGCTATTAACGGATGACCTTTAGAAGTGGGGTTAAATTTTTAACTAATAAATTAAATAATATTTTATTCCTCCAAATTTATTACTTTCACCTCATTTATTACCAAGTTCTCTGACGATTAGTTACCATAGGGCTACGTTTTTCATAATTGATGATGTTAGTTTTGTATTCCACTCCAGCTAATCGCACTTTATTTTCTTCTGCTATTTTAATTCTTGGTATTTTTTTTATTGCCGCCAATTTACGCGCACCTGTCACAGGAATTGCACCGGTACTTGATCAAATCATTTTGGCGTTTAGCTTAACGCCAACACAAGCCGGTATGCTCACCACGTTACCTTTAATTGCATTCGCTTTAGCCAGCCCAATGGCAGCAAGCTTAGCCAAAAAGCAAGGGCTTGAAATCTCTCTTTTTATTGCGCTTTTACTTATTGGTGCAGGCCTTAGCTCTCGATTAATTGACTCTGCTTCCGCTCTTTACTTCGGTACAGCGATTATTGGAGTGGGTATAGCCATTGGCAATGTACTCTTACCAAGCTTAATTAAACGTGATTTTCCTCATAAAGTCGCTGTGATGACCTCTTCTTACGTACTTGCCATGGGTATTTTTGGTGGCAGTTATTCAGCATTAATTATCCCTTTGGCCGACTACAAAAATATGGGATGGCAACTGGCGCTAGCCTGCTATGGCTTACTCACGATTGTAAGTCTTGTCATTTGGTTGCCGCAATTAAAGCTACATACAAAACCTGATAAAGCACTACTCAATAATACCAACAGCATAAAAGTATGGCGTCAGCCGCTGGCGTGGCAAATTACTTTACTACTCGGGTTAAATTCGTTTTTTACTTACATAATGATTGGTTGGTTACCCAGTATTTTAATTGAAGGTGGCCACTGTGCACAGCAAGCTGGGGCACTGCAAGGGAGCTTTCAGGTAGCATCAGCGATACCAGGTATCATACTAATTCCTTTATTGGCAAAATTAAAAGATCAACGCTTACTTACCTGTATATTGGCATTATTAGCAGCTTGCTGCTCACTGGGGCTACTATACTTGCCTGAGTTTGCATCTATTTGGTCAATCACATTAGGGTTTTGCTCTGGGGCATGCTTTATTTTGGGGCTGTCGTTTATAAGTTTACGCACGCATGATTCTCGCCAAGCGACTTCGCTCTCAGGTATGGCGCAATGTTTTGGTTACTTACTTGCCGCATCAGGGCCTATTTTAGCTGGCTCGTTACATAGCCACTTTGGTAGCTGGTCAACCACGTTGTGGTTATGCGCGCTCGCCAGCGGCTTATGTGCCATATTTGGCTACCTCGGTGGACGTAATGTCACCATGCCAAATAACGTTTAAACCATTGTAGTACACTAAAATGAGTGGGCGATTTTACAGCATGCTTTTGCGCCCACTTTTTATTAATAGCCTCACGCTGCTCACGGCGCACTTGCGCCAAGTTAGCTTTAGCGGCAAAGCTTAGTCGCTGCTGATCACTTAATTCGTTATCAAAGTTTATCTGCGATTTTTTTACTGCTCGGCTACTTTTCACTGATGAACACATATTATTATCTCCAAATAACTCGCATTACTTATATAGAAGACATGGCGTGATGTGTTTTTATTTCAAGCATCATTAAAATAACGATTTGATAATGAGCAAAACAGTCTCAGCTCTTTTAGCGCTGTGTGATTTAGTGTTACTTAATACTTGAATTCAAGCAACAAAAGCTTTAACGATTTTTATATTGTGTTTTGCAATGGCTTCGCATAATGGCGGGATCGCGTAACTTAAGATGCTTTGTTGTTCGCCCTGCATGGCGTTTACGCCATACTTTAAACGAACCCGCAGATACATTGCTGCGCATAAAGCCAACTAACTGGGAGTGATTTAAACTATATAGGTTTTCTATCGCTTCAAATGGCGTGCGATCTTCCCACGCCATTTCAATAATTCGAGATTTTTGACTATCACTGAACTGCATATTGCACCTAAATTGATTTTATACGCAGTAGCGTCAATTTCGGTGCAATAAAGTGCTAAAGAAATACGAACGCCTTACGTATTATTTGCTTGGTACAGATTAGCTTGCTTTATACTAGCAAAATCATTGAATCGCACACCGTGATGCTTCATTACTTCAAGGATTTTTTTGCTGATCATTTGGCGTAAATAAAACGGCTGATTAGGCACAAAGTGATGAATAGTATGGGTATGACCAAAGTTAAAACAAAACAGGTTAAATGGCATAAACACACGACTAGTTAACACATGTGTTTGTTCAAGCATGTTATTCACTCCCCCGTAGTAATGCATTGATGAGGTAACAAAGTTAAGTGAGCTTGAGCGAATAATGTTAGGCACGATTAATACCACCATTAAAAACTCAAACACAGCCATAATATCCAAAAGCCACACCGGTGAACTTTGTTCAAGCGGCATAAATACGTTAACCCCATGAAACACAATCACACTGTATAAAATAGCAAAATACACCGTTGTGACAGGAAAACCTGCATTAAATACGTTTAAGAAACTAAAGCCTTTGATTTCTTTACTAAAGCGCTTAGCGTTAATTAATAATCCAAGTAACCCATCAACAATCACTAATACGCGTAAGAATGGGTTTTTAATACCATTACCGACTAAACGCTCTTCGAGGTCTTGCTCTGTGCCGGACACCTTATGATGATGTAAGTGCATTTTACGGCGATACCACGGGTTAACCGTATTAGGTCGCATAAGCCATACTGTCAGCATCATAAAATTATGCATAAATGGCTGATTACTAAAATATTGCTTATGAATAAGATCGTGTTCTAGCTCATGCGAAATCGACGCGGCAATAGCAGCTAAAATAATACACAACCACGCAGGGATGATTGCAAAGTAATATAAAGTCCCCACACCAATAAATGCACTAAGCGATAAGAGCAAAATAATTAACCCTAAGGTATTTTGGTGGGTTAACAGTGGGTGTTTTTGACGAAGCCGTGCTTCTTCACTTTTAATAGCCTTAACAATGGCTTGAATGTTTTCCTTGGCACTTAACGTGGTCATAAATAGCAACTGAGAATCAAAGTTGCACAGATGATACCCGAATCAAGATAAACCTTCCATAGTGATCAGCGGATACGTGCCCCCGCCCCTGATGAAATAAGCACTGCACTTAAAAGTATTAATAGTTCAGCAAAATATGAAGAGAAGCTATTTAATCCGATGTATTAATGCCTAAAAGAAAAAAGTAAGAAACAACCCATTTTGCGCTTCAAATGGGTTGTTTTTGAAATCAAGTTATCTTGCGCTTCAAATGGGTTGTTTTTGAAATCAAGTTATCTTGCTTTCTACCCAAACCACCTCAAAATGCGAGTTTCAGTTGGAATTAAAAGCGATTTAGGCAAGGCATTGATTGCAAATAATAGTGGTTCTATTGTTAAAATCAATCCCTTATAAGAGTAACGCAGTATAAATCGCTTTTAAACCAACCCGTTGGGCGTTTCACAGGCACTTACTATCAGCGTTGTTACTTCTTAAAAGGGATGGCCATTCTTGCAAAGTAACGCCTTGATATTAAGCCCCTGTGAAACGCTGAATTCTGCATCTTGAGGTGGCTTTGGTATAGTAATTAAAACTTCCAACCAACAACTAATAATAAGTCTTTTACTTTATGTTCATATGAATGAGTGGCAACACCAAGGTCAGTTACCTCTGCTTTGTCTTTCGCTTTAAATAGTGAATACTCTAAACCTACATACAAATTTTTTGTTAATTTGTAATCAAACCCAAGTGAAGCATATGGAGCGTTACCACTTTTGCCAATATCATAATGCGATGAAGGATGAGAAAGTTTTAAAGGGGTGCTCCCAGTATAATTCCAATGAGCAAGGCCAAACCGCCCGTTAACTGAAAAATCATCAAATAATTCAAGCTCGCCTTTGACACCAAATCGTATCGATTCTATATCTATTGGAATCTCAGCCTCGAAACGGTGCTCTAAAAAACCATGTTGCTCAGGCATAATTACTGTAGCGATATTATCACTACTACCATGTTTATGTTTCGATAATTCAACGGTTAAGTAATCTGTAAAATTTAAACCTACCCTAAAACCGGTAGAATTCGTATTTTGCTTGGATGAGTAATGCTTTTTAGCGCTTTCTGATTCCGTTAAAGAGTAAATATCGTTACTCGATTTACCAATTAAAACTTCTGTTATTATTTTTGTTTCTGCGTGAGAGAATAAAGGAAGTACACAAAGAGCTCCTCCTATTATAATTTTTTTCATTTAAGTCTCAAAGTTAATGTAATTGTTAAATATAATAAACACTTAACATAAAATAAACCAGACTACCGGACAATTTAGTTCCGATTAATAAAACAGCATTACTTTACTTGTGACATAATTCAATTACCTAGTACAGCCCCGCGTCAAGATTGGATTCTGGTTTTTGTAACTAAAAAAACGTTACACTTTAAATAAAAAGTAATATTTAAATTCAAGTACTTGAATAATGAAATAACTATTTTTATTAAACTTATTATTGAGGTTTCAGGTTATTAATTCAGGTTTTCTGCCAGCATTGCTAACTTTTCTATACCGTGATCTGGCATCCACCTTTTAAACTCAACAAAGCCATGTTTTTTACACAGCTTAATAGCAGGCCCATTCAGCACGGCAGTTTCAACGACTGCGGTTGTTATGTTGGTTGGGGCTACAAAGCTGTTTAACACATAGTCTATTAATTTATCTGCGATACCCTTTCTAAAATGATCGGGGCCTACCGTTAAACTATTTATTTCTAACTGCTTACTCGTTATCGCTAGTTCAATTACACCCGCAAGGCACTCTTCTGCAAAATAACCATAAAAAACTGTTGTCGAATTTTTTATATTATTAACGGTGCGAGATAATGGAGGAAAGTTAAGCGACCCGATTAGCTGCGCTTCAATTGTATAAGAACGTTGAAAAATAGTATAAATTTGCTTTGCCACTGCATCATTGGCGCTATCTAACTTTGCAATCATTTACTTAAATCCCTATTGCCACTTACTTTAGTTAAATACAACAATCCATTCAGGTGTTTTAAATTCTTAACTGTGGTTGTGCCTATGTACAATCCATTCAAACTTGAATTCTAGCGCTTAGATGACTGTTTATCATAAATAAAGCAACGTTTATAACATTAGGTTCAAGACGCTTCAATACTAGATACACCACCTATAACTATTTACTACATGACTCTTCGGTTTTTAATTTTGCAATAATACCGAAATAAACATATACCAAAACCATAACGAAACACCAAACTATACCAAAGTAAAATTTGACGGGGTTGCTACTTGCTGTGATTGTAATTTCACGCCCCATAGAGTTGTAAGAAAGCGCACCAACAACTAATAAATTATATAAAAGAAAACTAAAAGCTAAACCAAAAATGCGCGCTATAAGACGTGACTTTTTATCGACCGTTTTCATTTAATGTACCAATAACGAGCCAATGAAGTTGCTCGTTTTTAAATTTATTTTTATTGATGCATCAACCATAGCCGAGTTCCTATTTTGGTTCAATCGTTTAGTCGTTTTCTACTTTTATAGTCATTATCGCCGTTGAGAATTGCCTTATCGCACTATAAGCGTTAGTTTTTGAGGTTAAAAAAGCTGTCGCTTGAATGTTTTAGGTAAGCTTTTTATTTGAAGAGTGCAGATTCAATACTTATCACTATTACAGCATCTGAGATGGTTACTATCTCAATGATCGTCATCTAAATGATCGACCTATATACCAAGCCACCTCAAGATGCGTTTTGGGTATAATCCCCCATTATAAAATCAACGTAAAACTAGCCCCCAAACCAACTTCAGACTCGACCTTTATCCGTCCTTTATGACGATGGATTATTTGTTGGCTCAACGCCAACCCAATTCCTGAGCCTTTTTTTTTGGTGGTGAAAAAGGGGATAAAAATTTTCTCTAATGCACTTGATTCTATGCCATCGCCATTATCGTTAATTTTAATCTCACTTTTGCCATAGCGATTAATTTTTGCCGAAATCGATATTGTTTTTTCAGGCTTACAACTCAGCTTTAGGGCCTCTACTGCGTTACTTAGCAGGTTAATAAGCACTTGCTCTAACATTTTTTTATCAACCGAGATACTAAGCTGCTTAGGTTCAATTTCAAAGTTGCATGTAATATCACAGTCGAATAACTGAGCATTAATCAAAGGCTGCAAATCGTCAAAAAGGTCCTGAACCAATATTGGCTGTAAATCTAAATGCGGTACATGGGTCAACTTCCGGTAGTCTTCCACAAAACCCAACAAAGATTGGCTACGAATACCAATCGCATTAAGGCTTTGTAGATAGTCATCTACTAAATCTTTATCTGCCAATTCATGGACGAGCTGCTGCTCAGTGATAGTGACAAGCGTGTTTGCTAATGAATGTATTGGTGCAACTGAATTACCTATTTCATGAATAAGAACGCGAATCAGCTTTTGCCAAGCGTCTATTTGGGTACTTTCTATTTGTTGAGAAATGGCCGTAAACAGCCATAATTCATATTGGTTATTATGATAGGTAAAGGCAAGGTATTTAAACAACATATCATTTGCAACACTCTCTCCCTGCTTTGCCAGCTCGAGAACAGGCAGTGATGCCATAAGTTCGTTGACCGTGTTGGTATTACGAATGTCCAATGCTTGCTTTGCACTATTATTACACACCACTATATCGCGCTGATTTTTAGTGAGGATAACACCTGCATCAACGTGTTGCAGCATGGTCTCAAAAAGCGCGACTTGTTCGGCTTGTTGGAATTTATCGGCTTGAACACGCTGAATGAGATCGTTGCAAATTGCTTGCTCTTTAGCGCCCAGTGTATGCTCTGCACTCAGTCTAAAACTGCTATCTTGATACTTAAGCGCATTGATAACTTCATTAAATTGCGCCTGTTGTTTATAAAATATTTTTAAGGTCAAGCCCACACAAATTAACGCAGCCATAAAGGAGATGGTACTGAGTAATATTGCATGACTAAAAAACACACCATACAAACCTAAGCAACTGAATATTAATGCAACAATAAATAGTGTTAATACATGATAGCTGGTTTTATTAAACACCGTACTTCTCCATTTTTCGATATAAAGAAGGACGGGTGATCCCCAGTGCTTTAGCTGTATGACTGATGTTGCCTTTAAAATCAGCAAGCGCCTGCTCGATAGTTATTTGTTCAATCTCCGCTAAATTATAAGTAATCGGTTTAAGTGCTATTGCTTCGCTGTGTTGTGTATTTGCAAGCTGAAAATGTAATTGATTACCATCTGATAAAATAACCGCCCGCTCAACTAAATGTTGCAACTCTCGAATGTTACCAGGCCATGCATAGGTAAATAATTCATCTAAGGTGTTATCACTAATACTCTTTACAGGAAGCTTATATTTTTCACTATATAAGTGAGTATAAAACTCAACCAGCAATGGAATGTCTTGTGGCCTATCTCTCAGTGGCGGAAGTGTGATCTCAACGGTATTGATTCGATAGAGCAAATCTTGTCGAAAGCTACCTTCGCGCACCCTATCGTAAAGGTTCACGTTAGTGGCAGTAATAAGCCTAATATCTATCTCTATTTGTTTACTGCCACCAACGGGAGTGATCACTCTATTTTGAATGGCTGTTAACAGTTTGCCTTGTAATTCTAAGGGAGTGTTAGCTATTTCATCTAAAAACAAAGTCCCCATATCGGCCAATTCAAATCGCCCTTGTTTGTTCTCTTTGGCGTCAGTGAAAGCCCCCTTGGTATGCCCAAACAACTCACTCTCAAAAAGCGAGCTTGCGATAGTCCCCATATCAACTGATAAAAATGTGTCTTTTGCTCTCAATGAATGTTTATGAAACTCCCGTGCAATCACCTCTTTACCTGTGCCGCTTTCACCTAAAATCAATACGTTAGCATCTGTTTTTGCTGCTTTTTCGATGGTTGTAAAAACCTGCTCCATAGCGGGACTTGCTGCAATCAGGTTTTCAAATGGGCGATTCTGTGCTGCAAGCGACAATTGGGCTATTTGATTAAGCTTTTTAGTTTTTTGTCGCTGTGTACTTAAGTCAATACAATTGGCCACCGTCGCCAGTAACTTTTCATTTTGCCAAGGCTTAAGTACAAAGTCACTAGCGCCTAGCTTAATAGCCTCAACTGCCATCGACATATCTCCAAAGGCGGTAAACAGCACAACCACGGCATCTTCATCAAGCGCTTTAATTTGTTTCAACCAGTAAAAGCCTTCTGCGCCTGAGGTTGAGTCACGGGTGAAGTTCATATCAAGCAGAACCAAAGAAAAAGACTGTTTGGCAAAAGCTTGCGCAATATCGTGAGGGTTATCCAGCGTCATTACTTTTTTATAGTGCTGTTTTAATAGCATTTTAGTAGCTATTAAAATTTCGGCATTATCGTCTACCACTAAAATTGCTTTATCTGAGAGGCTCATGGGTTATTCCTTCAATCGAACTGTACGATATCGTACATCAAGTGTTTAATTTTTTTACACCTTTATTTTTTAAATTAGTAAAAAAAACAGTAACAACATGTTTTATAAGAGTTATATTTTTTGGCACACAACTTGTTATATCTATACCAACGTTGAGTTTTAGATGGATAGTTATGGATAAGTTGATTACAAAAAAGCGCACTTTTAAACTCTGGTAGTTAGCCTTACCAGCAGTGGCAATTAGCTACTTCCTGTTAAGCAATACAGTCAGTGGCAGTGGTAGTCGGTATAACGTTGCAAGCGACAAGGTAAAAGTTAGCACTGTGATAAAAGGCGAATTTAGCGATATGATCCCATTACGGGGTAATATCACCCCCAGTAAATCAGTTTTTCTTGATGCCATTGAAGGCGGCCGTGTAGAGCAACGCTTTGTTGAAGAAGGAGCAATCGTTAAAAAAGGCGATAAGCTCCTCGCTTTGAGTAACACAGGTTTACAGCTAGATGTAATTTCCCGTGAAGCACAAATCTCAGAGCAGCTAAACAACTTGCACAATACCCGATTAGCTATTGACCAAAATAGGCTAAACCTAAAGCGTAATTTGTTAGAACTAGACTTTGAAATTAAGCAAAGCGAGCGAAAAATGGCGCAACACAAAAAACTGGTAGCAAACAACCTTGTTTCACAAGATGAGCTAAAAACAGTGATTGATAGAACACTGTATTTAAAAGATCGCCGTACGCTTGTGGTAGAACAACAAGATCAGGATGAAATAATAAGAACGACGCAAATAGCACAACTTGAAGACAGTGTGAGCCAGCTAAATAAAAATCTACGCTTTGCACGTAAAAACCTTGAAAACTTGATAATCAAAGCCCCTATTGATGGCCAACTGACCTCGTTTAATGCCGAATTAGGAGAATCTAAAGCACGCGGTTCACGCCTTGGCCAAGTCGACATTATGAATGAATATAAAGTCACCGCTTTTATTGATGAATTCTACCTTGGCAGAGTTTTTGCGGGGCAAACTGCCACGCTTACTCATCTTGGACAAGCCTATACCTTAACCCTGAGCAAGGTTTACGCTGAAGTATCAAATGGTCGCTTTGAAGTAGATTTAACTTTTAATGACTTATTACCACAGCGTATTCGTCGAGGGCAAAGCTTGCAAATGGAGTTATTACTCGCTGATGCAAAGCCTGCCACAATGCTTTCAAATGGTGGTTTTTACCAAGATACTGCGGGCAAGTGGGTATTTGTCATTGAAGAAGGTGGCCAAGTGGCTGTTAAAAAACAGGTAAAATTTGGCCAAATAAATAATAAATTCATTGAAGTGCTGTCGGGCTTAAATGTAGGAGATCGCGTGATCACCTCAAGCTACAGCAATTATAAAAACATAGAATCAATCAAATTAACAAATTAAGGGCAATTGCCATGATCAACCTTAACAACATCAGCAAAATATTTAGAACGGAATCGGTCGAAACCTACGCCCTAGACAGTGTATCTTTAACCGTTGAACGCGGTGAGTTTGTAGCTATTATGGGCCAGTCTGGTTCGGGTAAATCAACCTTACTGAACATTGTCGGTATGTTAGACCACATAGACCAAGGTGAGTATATTTTTGACGACAAGGACATCAGTGGGTTTACCGAAAACAAATTAGCTGATATTCGCAAAGACAACATTGGCTTTATCTTCCAAAGTTTTAACTTAATTGACGAACTTACCGTATTTGAAAATGTTGAACTCCCTTTGGTCTACCAAAGAATTAGCAAAAAAGAACGCGAACAACGCGTATTAGCTATTTTAGAAAAAGTAAATATTGCCCATCGTAAAGATCATTACCCGCAGCAGTTATCAGGGGGACAACAACAAAGAGTTGCAGTAGGACGAGCGATAGTTGCTGAGCAAAAAATGCTGCTTGCCGATGAGCCAACTGGCAATTTAGACTCTAAAAACGGCGAAGAAGTGATGCAACTTTTAGCGCAATTAAACCGTGAAGGAGTCACCATCGTCATGGTCACTCACTCAGATCATCATGCTAATTATGCACACCGCGTGATCAACGTATTAGACGGCCATATTGTATCTCAGAATATGCAGGAGGCGCGTAGTGCTTAGTAATTACTTAACCATCGCTTATCGAAGCCTTTTAAAACAAAAGCTATATTCAAGTATTAATATTTTAGGTTTAGCAATCGGCCTTGCTATTTGTATTAGCATGGCTATTTTTGTGGAGTCGGAGCTTGGCTACGACACCTTTATTGAAGATCATAACAACATTTACCGTACTTCGTTAAAATTAACCGTACCGGGCTCCCCAGAGCAAAATTTTGCTCCGGGCTCTGTGTATAACGCTGAGCGTTTTAGTGCTTATTTTGATGAGATAATTGAAGCTGCTCGCCTTCGCGAAATAGGTGCAACCTTAGGTTACGGCACCCAGCACTTTAGCGATGACGGCATACTACTGGCTGATAGTAATACCCTTGATTTTTTCTCATTAGAATTACTCCAAGGGGACAGTGCTACAGCATTAAGCGCACCTAATTCAATTGTTCTAACTGAATCTGCCGCCCAGAAACATTTTTCAAATCAAAATGCGGTAGGTGAGACATTAATATTAGCAAACCGTATTTCACTTAAAGTAACGGGTGTTATCAAGGATTTACCTAAACGTACCCACTTAGATGTATTTGCACTCATTAGTATGAGCACAGCGCCTGCATTTTTGAATAATCCAAACTGGGATCAAAACCCAAGCTTTAACTATTCGACCTATTTTAAGTTAGCGCCACTTACTGATGTAGCAGCACTTGAAGCAAAAATCCCTGATTTTTTAGACAATCACATTCGGGCTAACACCAGTGACTCTTTGCATTACACCTTAATACCTGTGACTGATATTTACCTAAAATCAAATTTGTATTCTGAACTTAAAAACAATGGTGATATAAATATCGTCTATTCGTTCAGTATTATCGCGGCACTGATCCTATTAATTGCCTGCGTTAATTTTATGAACCTCTCTACTGCAACCGCAACCAAACGCGCCAAAGAAGTCGGGGTTCGTAAAACCTTAGGCGCTAAAAAATATAGCCTGGTTGCGCAGTTTATGATTGAAGCAATCATGCTTTGTTATATTGCGCTATTTATTGCAATGGCGTTAGTTGAAGCAAGCTTACCCATGTTTGCGAGCTTTATTGGCAAAACACTGAGCTTTAATTATTTAGATGGCACACTCCTACTCACTTTATTATTATTGGGTCTTGTGATTGGAGTTATTTCTGGCGCCTACCCCGCATTTTATTTAAGTGCGTTTAAACCTGCAAAGGTACTCAAAGGCGAAGTAACTCAAGGTAAAGCTGGGGCACTCCTTCGCCAAGGGCTAGTAGTATTTCAGTTTAGTGTGGCAATTATTTTAATTGTTGCGACCACAGTTGCCAGTTCACAGCTAAACTACGCACGTAACATCGAGCTTGGCTATGATAAGTCGAACACCTTTGTAATAAGAGGTTTATATACTAACGAAGCGAGCAGTAAACGTGATGCATTAAAAACTCAGCTGCAATCACACCCCAACATTATTAATGTAACTGCCAGCTCACGTTTTCCTACAGGCACATTAACCGACTCTTTTGGTCTTATAAACCCAATCACAAATGTATTTCAGATGATGCCAGTATTATCGGTAGATGAAGATTACTTTACTGGTTACAACATCAATATTATAAGCGGTCGCAGCTTTAGTCTTGATTTTCCTGCAGATAAATACCAGCAACCAAGTGACGAAAATCCAACCCCCGCCTTTTCTGTAGTAGTAAACCAAATGGCGGCAAAAAGTTTAGGATTTAGTGCGCAAGAAGCGGTAGGTAAGCAATTTAAAGTACTCGCCGGACGCCACGGCAAGGAAAGTATTGCAACGATTGTGGGTGTATCAACTGATTATTACTTCTCATCGCTAAAAACTGAGATTAGCCCCACTTATCATTTATTAAATAGCGACGCGGGCTATTCAATGTCAATTAAGTACGACAAAAATGCAACTCAAGTTCGCGACTTTATTGAGCAAACGTGGGCAACTTTAATCCCTGAGCAACCTATATCACTTGCTTATTTAGAAGAGACATTCGAACAAATGTACCAACAAGAAGACAAAGAATTTATTGTATTTAACCTGTTCTCATTACTCGCCATATTTATTGCGTGTTTAGGGTTGTTTGGTCTGGCGTCTTTTACAACCCAGCGTAGGACTAAAGAAATTGGCATTCGTAAAGTATTAGGCGCCTCGGTATTTGATATTGTAATGCTGATTAATAAAGAGTTTTCAAAGCAGGTATTAATCGCCAACGTTATAGCTTGGCCTATCGCTTACCTCATCATGCAGCAATGGTTAAATAATTTTGTATACCGTGTTGATTTGTCGATATTCCCGTTTGTGTTAGCAGCATTATTAGCATTCGTGATTGCATGGGTAACAGTTGGCTCGCTATCAGCCATTGCAGCTAAGGAAAGACCAATTAACGCACTGCGATATGAGTAATATAAGGTTATAAAAATTAGCCATATTTCGAGGCTACAAGTTACTTTCTAAGATAGCTAAAGCTTGTGTGTATTTACCTTTACCACTGATTGCTCGCCTAAAACACGCGCAATTAAGTGGTATTAGGGTTAATAATACTAAGTGCACAAAGATTACACCGGTTCTTTTTATTATTTATTTTAAAGTCTAAATTTCGGTTAAACCCCAAACAATTGCCACAACCGTCGTTAATGCCATTAATATAAAGTAGATAATACCGACAAAACCATAAGTGAAAAAAGCTAATATATAACCTTGTTTGTAAATACGTTTTTGCATTATAAACAAGTAAATAGGTATCCATATCAGCAAAGCAAATCCAATGAACCCTAAAATACTCGCCGCAACAGTAGCAAACCCGCCACCCAGCGCCTTAACATGATCATGTGCTACATCTAACAGATCAATTGATAATGAACTGACAAAAATAAAGCTATGACTATGCAGTGCCACAGTTAAGTGCTCCATATAAAGACGCTTTGAGAAGATAAAAATCACCTTAAGTAACAGCGCAAATATAGGCAAAAGTACAAACATTAATTGTGGTAGTTTTCCTAATACTTCATTGATTAAACGATTAGTATCCGTGGTAAACGTTTTCTTCGCTTTTTCTGCTAGTTTTTTAGCAGAATCATCAAGCTTCTTATTACTTTCATCTGATAAAAAATCAAATGACAAACTACCATCAGCACTATTTGAAATAGTAATACTATTGCTTTTGTCATCTGTGCCTAACTTAACGCGCTCAAGTTCTATGGTAGCAAGCTGTCGAGTCGTACTCACCAGTTTGGCATTTTCAGCAATAGAAATATCAAGCTTTAAATCATCAAGGTAGCGATTAAACCTCGCTAAATCGGCATCAATGCTCGCTATATTTTTATTATCTGGTGTCGGCTGAGCTTGTAATTTTTTTTCATTAAGCGTTTTAATATGCTCTGTAACTTGAGTAATAGCAGCTTTGTTATTATTCATTTCAATCGTTTGTTGGTCTTCTCCAGAAACAGTTAATTTTAGAGTTAAAAAAAACACAATACTAATGAATAAATATAAGCGCAGTGGCGGCACGTAATGCACTCGCCTACCAGCAAAATACTCATTAGTTAAAAAACCGGGGCGAAATATTAACGGCCATAAAGTACGACTGGCACGGGAGTCAAAGCTAAAAATATCATCGAGTAAATGTAAAATAACCACCCAAAAATACTTTAACGTGGAGTCGAGCGACTGCCCGCAGTTAGAGCAAAATGCCCCCTCAACTGATTGGTGGCAATTATCACAAAGCGTTTGAGCCACCGCCTCACTATCATTAATAACGGAGACTTCTTCTTGTGAAGAAAGTGAACTATTTATATTCACTACCTGATTTTCTTGAGACATAAGCTCACTATGACTATTTAAACTATCAATTAAGTAATACATAAAACAATAGCACGATGTAACATGTAAATTACAAATAATTTATAAAAAACCAACTATTAAACGTGCTGCCTGCCAAAGGATCTGCTAAATTCAACAATGACAATAAGCTAATGTTAATGTTGTCTGTCATAGCGATTATTTACTGTGACCATATAGCCAATACAGGAGAATTATAATGGCGTTTGAAGTTAAGTTTGAATTATCAGATACCGATTTAGAGCACTTTCGCGATGTAATGCGTAAAGCACAACAGGGCGCTAAATTACTAAGTGAGCAGGTAATAATTAATAATGCTAAAAAAATCAGCTCAAATATAATAGACAATGTGCCTGAGTTTGTTCGCCTTCGCATCCAAAAATTAGAAACATTTGTCGCAATGATTGAAGATACTGAATGGCAAATCCCTGAAGAAGAACGCGTAGAAATATTAAGTGCCTTGGCTTACTTTAGTGATCCTGAAGATTTAGTGCCTGATCATATTCCCGTACTAGGCTTTTTAGATGACGCGATTATGATTGAACTGGTTGCTGGCGAGTTTAGTGACGATGTTGAAGCATTTGAAGAGTTTTGCGCTTATCGTAGCCGTGAAGAAAGCCGCAATGGTAACGCAAACGTTACTCGTGATGAATGGCTAGACGCAAAACGTCGCGAACTACACAGCCGCATGCGTAGTCGTCGCAATGAGCGTCGCTCATCTGGACGCTCTTCATTTCGCTCAGTGTTTTAAGCACGACCAACTACAAGGCAATAAAAGGTGATTTAAGCTCTTTTATTGCCTTTAATTCCAATTATAGTAACGCACCCAGCCCTAATATTTATTGATAATAGATACGCTTTGTACACACAGCATAAAGCCATTCCCCGAATTAAATATCTAAATTTACAGCATTAAAAGTGGGAGGCTTTTTTGCTCCACTTTCTTAACGTCATCTTCTTAATGCCCTTATCAAATTTAAACAGTCTAAAATATGAGCTACTTAGTTAGGTGAATGTAAACCAAGTCTATTTCCTTCGGTATCTATAAACAATGCGAAAAAGCCACTTTCGTCCGCATGGGATGTTTTGGATACAAGTACTTTCCCGCCATACACTTCAACCTTAGATAGAACGACTTGTAGGTCTTCACCTGCATTTAAATACAATGTAAGGCCAGCAGTAGAGGGTAAATAACCTTCTCCTTGAATAATGATACCAACCGTAGATTGATCCTTATATGGAAATAACCCCATCTTCATTCCTGGAATATCCATAGTTTCGATGGTTAAAGTAAAAATGTTGCTATAAAATTTTACAGCGCGATCTAAATCGGTCGCAGGGATCTCAAAAATCGATGCCAAACTTTGCATTTCACTCTCCTTATTATTTACGTTTTACAGTCAGTAAACCGAGTCACTAACACTATTATTGATGGGAACGTTCTCACTCGTATTTCTTCGAACGACCACATTTTCAATATAGGCATAGGAAAGCATAATAAATTGTAAAAAAACGACAGGGCCGTTTATTTATAGAAAAGCAAAGAAAGAGCCATACTTTTGTCACCAAGAAAGTTACGCGGCTTTACCCCTGTAAACTCTTTAAAGTCTTTAATAAAATGAGATTGATCATAGTAATTGCATTTGTACGCTATATTAGTAAGGCTTTCGTCATGATTAATTAATAACTTCAAAGCAGTTTGTAAGCGAATAAGCTTACTCAACTTCTTAGGGCTAACTCCAACTATATCTAAAAATTTTCTTTCTAATTGTCGTTTTTGATTGGGATCTGAATTTATAATTTTGTTAATGGGTATATTGCCATTGTTCGAAAAGAGAATCTCAACGGTTGCTTTTACAACATTTTCAATAGTTCGCGGATTACTAAGTTTTGAAAAAAGAAATGCTTCAAGTATTTCAATTCTTTCACTTGTGTTTAGAGCTTTAATAATACTTTTTTCTAGCTCCTCTGATTCATTGCTTTCAAACAATTCATAAATTGATGTTTCTTTATTTTTTAGATTATTGATGGGTTCAGAAACGAAATTAGAAAAAGCATAAGGTAAAAAGCTGGCAGCAAAGGTATGAACATAACCTGTCGGTTGAATATAAAAAGGGGAAACGGTTTGCCCAAGTACCATTGCACGTGGTTGAATTATATAATGATTACCTGAAGTGTACCTTTTAATGTCATCACCTAAAATGAAAGCCAATTCAATACTTCCATCAGGTACAATTCTCTGCTTTTCTGAATTTTCTTCTGGAGAGACCTCGAGTGTCCAGAAAAAATTAACAAAAGAGGCTATATCTTTACTTGGTAAAAATGTTTTGTAATCCATAAGCCATCCAAATCAGTACGAAATTTACACTGAGTATACTAACATGCCATATGTATCAGATCTTTCTGGTGACTTTTAATGTTTTTACACAACATATAAAAAGACCTCCGACTTAATACTTCCCTGTTTTAATATATGTTACGATTTTATCTGCATGATCCTCAATAAGTCCCTTTGATGTCCCTACCGCAGCTTTATTTCTTGACGTAACCTTTAACCTAGCGATAGTTTCATCGCTTTTTACATCCTTAATAACAACTATCGTTGAAATATTATCTGTGCCAGCCATGAAACCGCCTAACGCTCTGGCTGCGCCATGCCTCATTTTATAATCAATGAAGGTAATTTCAATTTTCTTATTAGCATCATTACTAGTGCTTAGTCCAAATTGACTCATTTGTGCTTCTAGCCTTGCTTTGAATAGAGACATCCCTTTTTCTGGAACGCTCGCTTCATCAATAACCTCTTGAGTAAATACATCTGACAATTGGTAGGTGTAACTACGTTCAACTATTAATTTTGTACTTGAACAACCTGTTAATACAACAAAGCTTAATATAGTCACTAAAAATCTAACGTTTTTCATAATTTCTCATGGTAAACAGAACTTAAGTTGACACCCATCTTAATTATTTATTGGAAGCAAAACAATAAACACATCGCTTGAAGTCATTAGTAAGTGAACATTTTCGACATAATCACGATTTAAACACAGTTTCAATGAATTTGACTAAATTCAAAAATGCAGGAGTCTACATTGCGGGCACATACGCTTTTCCCTTGAAGAGCAATTTTAAGTTTTAAATGAGTGTGAACACTACGCCAGAAGTTTTTCGCAGTTGCTGAGGTTGCTGCGTCGTTTTCTGTTTAAATTTTCACAGTAACTTGTGTGTGATGACGGTCTACCAACTGCACCATGAAATACGCGGGTAAAGTGTGTAGTGAGTTTTAACCAGTTTTCTGGGGAGATATTGATGCGATCTAAAAGTGGTAAGTTTGCCTCTTCAATGTGGCCGCGCTTATCTTCACGCAAGCATCGCCCTGTGAGCTCTACTAATTCAAGATAAGATTTTAACTCAAACGGTAATCCTTTTGCCATTTGTTGTCTGGGCATGCCTGCAAAGCGCAGTAGTTGTTTGGATTGTTTGCCTTCCTTTGCACTTTCAATGCGTTTTTGTACGCTGGTGCGGGCTGACTCTTCAGGGATATTCGCCATTTTGGCTCTGATGGGGTTTAGATCGACATAAGCCATGCAAGCAGCTATGGCGGCTTCATCTAATAATGCGTGTGATTTGAATCTTCCCTCCCAGAATCGGCCTGTACAACCATCTTCTTTATTAGCTTTACGCGCAATGTCTTCATTTAATAGTCGCATAAACCAACTGATGCTTGCTAAGCGCTCTCGATATTGCTCAACCGTTTGGTTAAAAAACATGCTCTCTGTTTTACTTAGCTTTTCACCTTGCATGTATTTTTGAGTAAGCAAAGTGCCCTTACAGAGTTTATGCCAGCGGATAATAATGGCTTTATCATTCAGCCTCTTTGCTTTTTTATCATCAACATAGAGCACTAAGTGCGTGTGGTTACTCATTACTGCATAAGCACACACATCAATACAAAATACCTTGGCTAGACTCAGTAGCTTCTCTTCAACCCACCCTCTGCGGTGCTCATAAGACTTCCCTGTAAAACAGTCTTCACCGCATAAAAATGCTTGGCGTACACAGCGAGAAATACAATGATAGTATTTTGTATCAACCAAACTTATTTGACGCTTTCTTGCGATTGCCATATTACACCCTGTTTGTTTTTTGCACTAATTAAAAGTTAGTGCAAAATATAG